>CAYXQR010000044.1:0-30630 GCA_964466955.1 uncultured Nitrosospira sp. | reverse complement strand
GCCGGGTCTGCTCGGTCGACAAGAGCAATGTGCTCGAGACCAGCAGGCTGTGGCGCGAGGTGGTGCAGCGCCTGCACGACATTGAATACAGCGACATCGCATTGTCGCATCTGTTCGTGGACAATGCCGCGATGCAGCTGGTGCGCGATCCCCGACAGTTCGACGTGGTGGTAACGGGCAACATGTTTGGAGACATCCTGTCCGATGAAGCTTCCATGCTGACAGGTTCCATCGGCATGCTGCCGTCGGCATCGCTGAACGACCGCAACAAGGGCCTGTACGAACCGATACATGGTTCCGCCCCGGATATCGCAGGCAAGGATGCAGCGAATCCGCTGGCTACTATCCTGTCGGTGGCAATGATGCTGCGTTACACGTTCGACCAGGAAACGGCTGCGGCGCGCATCGAGCGTGCGGTGAAGAAGGTTCTTGCACAGGGTTATCGAACAGCGGATATTTACCAGCCCGGAATGAAGAAAGTCGGGACGACATCGATGGGCGACGCTGTTCTGGCAAATATGTAAAATGCAAACTGGATCATCGCAAGGCGGCGGATGATCCCGGGGAGAAATATCAATGAAACGAGTCGGATTTATTGGCTGGCGCGGGATGGTGGGGTCGGTGCTCATGCAGCGCATGCGCGAGGAGAATGATTTTGCTCTGGTTGAGCCCGTTTTCTTTTCCACGTCCCAGAAGGGTGGAAAAGCGCCGGATATCGGTCAGGAAACCGCGCCCCTCAAGGACGCGCGCAACCTCGGCGAACTGATGTCGATGGACATTCTGGTGTCCTGCCAGGGTGGAGATTACACCAGTGAGATTTTTCCGAAGCTGCGTGAGTCCGGGTGGAAGGGATACTGGATAGATGCGGCGTCGACGCTGCGCATGGGGGATGATGCAGTCATCATACTGGATCCAGTCAATATGCCCGTTATCGAACAGGCACTCCATGATGGAACAAAAAATTTCATCGGTGGCAATTGTACCGTCAGCCTCATGCTGATGGCAATCGGCGGGCTGTTCGAGCGGGATCTGGTGGAATGGATGAGCGCGATGACCTATCAGGCTGCGTCGGGTGCGGGCGCCCAGAACATGCGTGAACTGCTGCTCCAGATGGGCGAGGCGCACCGTGTCGCAAAAAGTCTGCTGGAGGACCCTGCCGCAGGCATACTTGACATCGATCGGGAGGTGGCCGGCACGTTGCGCGACGGCAACTTTCCTACCGAGAACTTCGGCGTTCCGCTGGCTGGAAGCCTCATTCCCTGGATAGACCGGGATCTGGGCAATGGCCAGACACGCGAAGAATGGAAGGGGCAGTCGGAAACGAACAAGATCCTGGGGCGCGCCGACCATGCCGTCCCCGTGGATGGAATATGCGTGCGCGTGGGTGCCATGCGTTGCCACAGCCAGGCGTTGACCATCAAATTGAAGAAGGACGTTCCCCTGGATGAGGTCGAAGATATTCTCGCTGCCTCCAACAGCTGGGTGAAGGTCGTGCCTAACGAGCGCGAGTGCACGCTAAAGGAACTGACGCCAGCCGCGGTCACCGGGAGCCTGTCCATACCGGTAGGGCGGTTGCGCAAACTCGCCATGGGTGGGGAATACCTTTCCGCATTTACCGTGGGGGATCAGTTGCTGTGGGGCGCCGCAGAGCCGTTGCGCAGGATGCTGAGGATATTGACGGCGGCGTGAGATACGCAACCTGAAACGATGCACGGTTTGGCTGCTGCCGTTAATTCCGGACAGACGCAACCGAAGGACAAAGTGCCCCGGTGTCAAACCGTCCTGCCTGGTCTGTCTCTTCCCAGAAAAATTCCTGGTCTGGGAAACTTTTCCTCAAAGGTGTGCCTGCTTCTGTTCCTGTTGTCGCTGGCGCTCCCTGGCCGGACCGCGGCGCTCGGCAACCTCACTGTTACGTCCGCGCCGGGCCAGCCGCTCACGGCCGAAGTCGATCTGGTCGCGGTGAAGGAGGAAGAAGTGCCTTCGCTGGCTGTGGGCGTTGTGTCGCCGGAGTCATCTGATGCTCCCTACAGAGGATCGAGCGTTGCCACATTCAAGACCGCTATCAAGCAGCGCGAGGATGGCCGATTTCATGCCCAGATCACTTCCTCTCGACCTGCTGACGCAGCATTTTCGAATCTACTGGTTGAGCTCAGCTGGGTATCCGGGCGGGTAGCCCGGGAATACAACATACCCATCGCGGGGTCGGAGCGTTCCGCGAGTGCACCCGAGGCCTCCGGTACGCCGGTGAAACCGATCCGTGTTTTCCCCGAGTCCCTGCCGCGCGCCGGTACCATGCAAACCGGGACTGTGGCGGGCGTGGAAAACAGTGGAAGCGGTGCAAATGGCGTCAGCGGCATGGCGACGGGGAAAATTCGCCGCGAATCGAACGTAGGGGACGGCAAAGGGGACCCGGTGGACTTTCCCGGCATGGAACATGCCAGCGGTCCAGTGCGGCTTGCTCCTCCAATGGATCGCGTGACAGACCGTCAGGCAAGCCCGGGTGCGGACCAGATGGAGTTCGGCCGGGGCGAACGCACGCCCGATAAGGGGGGAGTGAATGCAGCGTATATAGGGGCTGTATTTTTTCTTCTGCTTGTCGGCATCGGCGTTCATCTTTTTCTATCGCGCCGATCCCTGAAGCTTTCCAGCGGCGTGGACAAGGATGTGTTGCGGGATTTGCCGAAATTTTCAATCCACTCCGGAACGGCCACGTCCGTTGAACGTGCGGAGGAGATGGCCGTCAGGCAGGGGCGGGTGGATGAGGCTGCCCGGATCGCAGCCTCTCGCGCTCCGGTCGAACACCAAACCGGGATGAGCAGGGAACCGGTTTCATCAGCAGAAGTTGGCGGTCAGGCCGGGCCCGTGGATGCGGTCCGCGGGATAGCGAATGCTCTGGATGGAGAGGCCTCGCACCGACCCTTCGAGGCTTTGCCGGAGAGCGGCGGGGCAGAGATCGACCCCGGCGGGGGTGACGACTGGTTACCGGCGAGGCCAGGAGAAGCCGAACCAGGACAGAACAGAAAAGAGAAAGACAGAAACCCGCATTGGTGGGTAATGCCATCGGGGATCGATCTGGCGTGGGCGTGTCAGGAGAAAGGTGAAATTGCCGCCGCGATACGGGTTCTTGAGCAGGTCCTGGCCGATGGCGATTCCCGGCAGCAGGAAAGCGCAAGGTCGATGCTTGCGCGGCTCCGGAATGCCGATACCCGGTAGCGCTTGTATACAATATCATTTATGCATTACGACTGTTTCGTACTGCACCCGCTCGCTTGTCCGTCTGCCATTTCTTTGCCCTGTGCAATTCCCGAAGGGAGCTTGGCCGTCAGGCAGAGGCGAATCTCAGCTACGCTATGAGAACCGCACTCATACTGGAGTACGATGGGAGCCGTTTCTGCGGCTGGCAAAGTCAGCCCTCTGGTGATTCAGTACAGGATGCGGTGGAAGCGGCGTTGTCGAAGATCGCATGCAGCCCGATCCGGGTGGTTGCCGCAGGCCGGACCGATACCGGCGTCCACGCGTCATACCAAGTGCTGCATTTCGATACTCAGGCCCAACGCCCCCTGACTGCCTGGGTGAGGGGAACCAATGCCCTGCTGCCCGATGATATTGCCGTGTTATGGGCGTCGCAAATGCCGGATGAATTTCACGCCCGCTACAGCGCGCGGGAAAGATGCTACCATTATCTGTTGTCAAATAGTCCTGTTCGTCCGGGACTCTATCATGGGCAAGCCGGCTGGTTTCATCAAACGCTCGATCTGGAACTCATGCAGACCGCCGCAAGGACGCTGGTGGGAAAACATGATTTCAGCGCATTCCGCGCCGCCGAGTGTCAGGCCCGATCACCTGTTCGCCATCTGTCGAAACTGGATGTGAGGCGGATGGGCGACATGGTCGTGTTCGAGTTGAGGGCAAACGCATTCCTGCACCATATGGTGCGCAATATAGTCGGTTGCCTGGTATATGTAGGGAAGCGGAAATATCCCCCCGAATGGATAGGGGAACTGCTGAAGAGCGGGCAACGCCGGAATGCCGCGCCCACTTTTTCACCCGCCGGCCTGTACCTGACAGGTGTCGCTTACGACCCTGCATGGAATCTGTCTTTGCTTCCGGGTCCGCTGCTAGCGGGAATATTGCCAAGACCCTTGCGCCCTGGTGCCGGTAATACGGGCAGGGAGTGGACATAGTCGAAATACGGAAAAAGGGAAAACCTCGGGATCATGCCCACTCGGACTAAAATTTGTGGCATTACCCGCATGGAAGACGCCCGGTGCGCAGTAAAGCACGGCGCGGACGCAATCGGGTTTGTATTCTGGGAGCGAAGCGCGCGATATATTCCACCCGCAGAGGCAGGGGCCATCGTCGCAGCGCTTCCGCCCTTCGTCACGGCTGTGGGTGTCTATGTTGATCCCACGGCGGAATGGGTAGAAGAAACGATCGACACCGCCGGGCTGAACCTCTTGCAATTTCATGGTAATGAACCGCCTGAATTCTGCAGGCAGTTTTCCCTGCCTTATTTGAAAGCAGTGAGGGTCAGAGCGGGCCAGGATTTGCTACAATACGCGACCCGTTATGCAGGGGCGACCGGGGCGCAAGGATTGCTGCTGGATACGTATGTTGAAGGTGAGCCAGGCGGGACGGGCCACGCGTTCGACTGGGAACTGGTTCCCGGAAATCTGCCGCTGCCATTGATCCTCTCAGGGGGATTGCACGCAGGCAATGTGACACGGGCGGTCCGGATGGCCCAGCCATGGGGGGTGGACGTTTCCAGCGGTGTCGAAGCCGCCAAGGGCATCAAGGATCCCGAAAAAATTGCGGCTTTCATGCAAGGAGTTCGAGTCAGTGAACGTTTATGATCTTCCGGACAGCCGGGGGCATTTCGGGCCGTATGGCGGCATTTTTGTCGCCGAAACGCTGATGGCCGCACTGGAGGAACTGCGTGCCCAGTACCAGCGGTATCGCAGCGATGCGGATTTCCAGGCGGAGTTTGCCTACGAATTGAAGCACTACGTGGGGCGCCCCAGTCCCATTTACCACGCCAAAAGGTGGTCAGCGCATCTGGGGGGCGCGCAGATTCTGCTGAAGCGTGAAGACCTTAACCACACCGGCGCGCACAAGATCAATAATGCGGTCGGGCAGGCGCTGCTGGCGCGGCGCATGGGCAAGTCGCGCGTGATTGCCGAAACCGGGGCCGGTCAGCATGGTGTTGCAAGCGCTACGGTAGCGGCCCGCTATGGCATGGAGTGCGTGGTCTACATGGGTTCTGTCGATGTGGAACGGCAGGCCGCCAATGTATACCGCATGAAGCTCCTGGGTGCGACCGTCGTCCCGGTCAATTCCGGCTCAAAAACATTGAAGGACGCGCTGAACGAGGCGATGCGCGACTGGGTCACGAATGTCGAGAATACCTTCTATATTATCGGCACGGTGGCAGGTCCGCACCCCTACCCCATGATGGTGCGCGATTTTCAGGCAATCATAGGGCGGGAGGCAGCCGTCCAGATGGAGGAAGAATACGGGCGCCAGCCCGATATCCTGGTTGCTTGCGTAGGGGGCGGATCGAACGCGATCGGCCTGTTCTATCCCTATCTGGACAGCAAAATCCGAATGATCGGCGTGGAAGCGGCGGGACACGGCATCGACACCGGGCAGCATGCGGCCACCCTGACCAAAGGAACGCCCGGTGTCCTGCATGGAAACCGCACCTATCTGATCCAGGACGAGAACGGGCAGATCATCGAGACGCATTCCATCTCGGCCGGCCTGGATTATCCCGGTGTCGGACCGGAGCACTCGTGGCTCAAGGACAGCGGCCGCGCGGAATATGTCGGAATAACCGACGATGAGGCGCTGGAGGCATTCCATGCCCTGTGCCGGTACGAGGGGATCATCCCTGCGCTGGAATCCAGCCATGCGCTGGCCTTTGCCGCCCGACTCGCGCCCACGCTCGCAAAAGACAAGCTCTTGCTGGTCAACCTTTCCGGAAGAGGGGACAAAGACATGGCCACCGTAGCCCAGTCGTCCGGTATCACCCTCTGATCCTGATCGCATTTCATGTCCCGTATCGCTCCCGTATTTGACAAGTTGCGCCAGCAGAATCGAAAGGCGCTGATTCCGTTCATCACCGCCGGCGATCCCGAACCGGCGATGATGATTCCGCTGATGAACGAACTGGTAAAGGCGGGCGCTGACATCATCGAGCTTGGCGTCCCGTTCTCCGATCCCATGGCGGATGGGCCGACCATACAGCGCTCGTCGGAACGCGCGCTCAAGTATCGCGTCGGCCTGAAGGATGTGCTGAACATGGTGGAGGAATTCAGGAAAAAGAATGCCTTCACCCCTGTCGTGCTGATGGGCTATGCCAATCCTGTCGAAGCGATGGGTTACGAGGCATTTGCCGCCAGGGCGAAAGCTGCGGGGGTGGACGGCGTGCTGATCGTCGATTATCCGCCGGAGGAATCCGCGGAATGGGTCGGCCACCTGAAAAATGAACAGATCGACGCCATTTTCCTGCTGTCTCCCACTACGCCCCAGGCGCGAATAGAGCAAGTATCCGACCTCGCGCAGGGATATGTATATTACGTTTCCCTGAAAGGCGTGACCGGATCATTCAGTCTGGATCTGCATGATGTGGCGAGCAAGCTGACGCAACTGCGGTCTCATATCTCCATTCCCATCGGAGTCGGATTCGGCATACGTGACGCCGATACAGCCCGGGCGGTGGGGGAGCTCGCAGACGCTGTCGTGATCGGAAGCCGCATCATCGAGGAAATCGAAAAATCTTCCGGGAAGGACATGCTGACGAATGTGCATCACCTGGTGAGCAGTCTTCGCGCTGCCATTGATGAAGCTGCCCGTCCAGCTTCGGCTGATATCCGTTCTTCCCCTCCATGAGCTGGTTTCAGAAACTTCTTCCGCCCAAGATCAAGCGCAAGGAAAGCGGCGAAAAAAAAGCCGTACCCGAGGGACTATGGAGCAAATGCGCGTCCTGCGAGTCCGTTCTCTACTATTCGGACCTGGGGAATAATCTCAATGTCTGCCCCAAGTGCAACCATCACAATCGCATCTCCGCGCGAGTACGCCTCGATCTGTTCCTGGACACCGAGGGCCGCCAGGAAATAGGCGCGGAAGTGCAGTCCCTCGATCCTCTCAAGTTCAAGGACAGCAAACGCTATGTCGACCGCCTGTCGGATGCGAAACGGGATACCGATGAAGATGATGCTCTGGTGGTGATGCAAGGCAGCGTCAAGACGGTTCCTGTAGTCGTGGCAGCGTTCGAGTTCGGCTTCATGGGTGGATCAATGGGATCGGTAGTAGGGGAGCGCTTTGTACGCGGCGTGCAGGCCTGCCTGGAGCAGCGCATGGCGTTCATATGTTTCGCAGCCAGCGGTGGCGCACGCATGCAGGAAGGATTGCTCTCTCTGATGCAGATGGCCAAGACAACGGCTGTGCTTACGCAGTTGAGCAAGGAACGGCTGCCCTTCATCTCGGTCCTGACCGACCCCACCATGGGCGGCGTGTCGGCGAGCTTTGCCTTTATCGGTGACGTCGTCATTGCCGAGCCGGGGGCGCTGATCGGCTTCGCCGGACCGCGCGTGATCGAGCAGACGGTCCGGCAAACTTTGCCGGAAGGATTTCAGCGTGCGGAATTTCTGCTGGAGCACGGCGCGATCGACATGATCGTCGATCGGCGCCGCATGCGCGACAAGGTCGCAAGCCTGTGCGCCATGCTGATGCGCGCGGTTCCTCCCGCAGCCTGAGACGCGTTCTCTCTCTTCCATATTCGAGCCGGACAGGCCCAGGCAGCAGCAATGGCGATCAACGAATCCTTTCCCGAGCCGGGAACGCTTTTCGACTGGCTGTGTTATCTCCAGCGCATCCATTCCCGCCCTGTCGAGATGGAACTGGGGCGTGTGGACCGGGTTCGCTCGGAGCTGGGCCTTGCGCCTGCTTTTCCGCTCATCACGGTAGCAGGCACCAATGGCAAGGGATCATCCTGCGCCATGCTGGAGGCGATTCTCAGCCGTGCGGGCTATCAGGTGGGCTGCTACACGTCGCCCCATCTGCTGCGGTATAACGAACGGGTGCGGATTGGCCGGCAGGAAGCAAGCGATGCCCAGTTGTGCCATGCTTTCCACCTGGTGGAAGCCGCCCGCGTTGCCAGCGGTGTTTCCTTGACCTATTTCGAATTCGGCACGCTTGCCGCGATGCAACTTTTCATAGAGTCCAATGTGGACGTCGCGATCCTGGAAGTGGGGTTGGGTGGACGACTGGATGCGGTAAATGTTTTCGATACTGATTGCGCCGTGCTCACCAGCGTGGAGTTCGATCACATGGACTATCTTGGCAGCACGCGTGAACAGATCGGCTTCGAGAAGGCGGGAATTTTTCGTCGTGGCAAGGCGGCGGTCTGCTCGGATCCCGATATTCCTGCCAGTGTTCGTGCTCATGCCCGCGCAATCGGTGCGAATTTCCTGCACATCGGGGAACATTTCGGCTATGCGATCGAGGCGTCCGGGTGGAGCTACCGGGGTCCAGGAGGCGCCCGTTCCGCACTGCCCTATCCGGCCTTGCGGGGCGCCTATCAATTGTTCAATGCCAGTGCCGTTCTCGCGGCGCTGGATACACTCAGGCACGTCCTTCCGGTTATCATGGGCGACATTCGCCAGGGTTTGCTGGAGGTGGTATGGCCGGGTCGATTTCAGGTGCTGCCCGGGCGGCCGGTAACGGTGGTGGATGTGGCTCATAATCCCGCCGCGGCGAGGGCGCTGGCCGCCAATCTCGACAGCATGGGCCGTCATTCGAAAACATATGCCGTGTTTGCCATGCTCAAGGACAAGGATATTGCCGGTGTGGCGCGTGCATTGGCGGAGAGGGTGGATGTATGGCTGATCGCAGGAATCGATGCGTTGCGAGGGGCTGCTGCGGAAGAAGTGGCGCAGGCTCTCCGGGAAGCCGGCATAGAAGCTGATGCAAGAGTGGACGAGGGGGGGGGGAATGGCGGGGAGAGAGTGATCCGCTGCTTTGAGCATCCTTCCGCCGCGTATGCATTTGCGTATGAACAGGCCAGCAGAAACAGCAGGGGAAATGATAGAATCTGCGTTTTCGGTTCCTTCCACACCGTGGCCGACGTACTGCAGTACCGGAACACGGTTGGGCACGTATAGGATCAGTCAGCCCGAATGGCGAAGACCGTCAGCGAAGAAGAGATTCAACTCAGAAAACGCGCCAGAAGGCGCCTTGTCGGCGCAATCGCGATGGTGATCGCTGCGGTGGTCATTCTGCCGATGGTGCTTGACAGCCAGCCGGAGCAGGGCAATCACGATATCGATATCCGCATTCCCGGCGAGGATGCCGTAACGGAACTGGCTCCCGACATGGAATATCCTGATGAGGCCCCCGTGCCGCCTAGCCCGATTCCCCGGGTAAAACCGGAGACTGAAACCCCCGCTGCCACTCCAGCCCGGAGCCCTCAGGAAAAATCCGAAGCTGAAAAACCGAAGCAGCCTGCGACTGGATCTTCGGCTGCGCTCCGCGGGATGGATACTCGTTTGCGCGAGCGATCGGGGATCCAGTCCGAGGCCGCTTCCACGGGTGCATCCGGTGCACCCGCTCATGTTCCCGATACCGGAGCAAGGGCGGAACCGGGCGAGGCGGCCGCGGGCGAAGGCAAGTTCGTGGTGCAGTCGGGTGCTTTTTCCAATCCATCAAAGGCGGAGCAGCAGGTGCGGCGCCTAGAGTCGAGCGGTATCAGCGCCTATACCGAAGCATTCGGATCTGGTAAAAATCAGGTAACGCGTGTGCGCATCGGTCCGTTTTCGACGCGGGAGGAAGCGGATCGGGTGCGCAGGCAATTGAAGGATCTGGGATTGGGCGCCGTGGTGACGGAAAAATAGGACGTTAAAAATATCTGAACAGTCGCCCGTTTTCCGTTTCTGCCGCATGCTGACGTATGACTTTATTCGATTACATGGTTCTCGCCATCGTGGTGCTATCGGTACTGTTGAGCATCACGCGCGGCTTTGTGCGCGAGTTGCTGTCGCTCGCCGGATGGGTGATTGCCTTCATGGTGGCCAATTCCTTCGCGGCAGTGCTTGCGTCGCTGCTGCCATCCACCGTTGGCAATGATTCGATACGTGTAGTGCTCGCATTCGGTATCCTGTTCCTGGCTGCGTTACTGGCGATGGGCCTGGTCACGATGCTGGTGTCGGCTCTGGTCAGCGCGGTGGGGCTGGGATTTACGGACCGGTTTCTGGGGTCTCTGTTCGGTTTCATGCGTGGATTTGCAGTGGTGCTTCTGATCGTCCTGGGAGCGGGACTGACGACCCTCCCGCAGGAGCCGTTCTGGCAAAAGGCCGTATTGAGCAAGCCTCTTGAAGCAGCGGCGTTGATGGTGATGCCCTGGCTGCCACGTGATCTGTCCCGGCGCATCAGTTATGTGGGCCTGGAGCGCAAGTCATGAAAATTATCCGGGCGGGCCATGCGGACTATAATGGATTTACCGGCGCATAAGGAATGTCGTTTGTACAGCATTGAACCAGGTTATCTTTGCGGAGCGAAGCCATGTGTGGAATCCTGGGGCTAGTCGCACAAACGCCTGTCAATCAGCTGTTGTACGATGGCTTGCTGGTGCTTCAGCATCGTGGACAGGACGCCGCCGGTATCGTTACCGCTCAGGGCAATACATTTCATATGCACAAAGGCAGCGGCCAGGTGCGGGATGTGTTCCGGACTCGGAACATGCGTGCTCTGCCCGGCAATATCGGCATCGGTCAGGTTCGGTATCCCACCACCGGCTCCGCGGAGTCCGCCGCCGAGGCGCAGCCGTTTTATGTCAACTCCCCATTCGGCATCGTACTCGGGCATAACGGCAATCTCACCAATGCGGTCCAGCTCAAGCAGGAACTGTTCCGTGAGGACTTGCGCCATGTCAACACCAGTTCGGACTCGGAGGTGCTGCTCAACGTGCTGGCACATGAGCTGCAGACGAGCACGAGAAACCACCAGCTCGACCCTGCTGCCATTTTCGATGCGGTAGCCGGCGTGCATGCCCGGTGCCGTGGGGCATACGCGGTGGTGGCGATGATTGCGGGCTATGGCTTGATTGCTTTCCGGGATCCGTACGGCATTCGCCCGCTGGTGTTCGGCTGCGCGGAAACCGAGCACGGGATGGAGTATCTCGTGGCATCCGAAAGCGTGGCCCTCGATACGCTGGGGTTTAAGCTGGTGCGGGATGTTGCTCCAGGTGAGGCGATTTTCATCGACGAGAGCGGCAATTTCTACAGCAAGCAATGTGCCGCCAATCCCACGCACAATCCCTGTATTTTCGAGTACGTTTATCTGGCGCGCCCGGACTCGGTCATCGACGGAATTTCAGTGTATGAAACCCGCCTCAACATGGGAGAAAGCCTGGCGGATAAAATCGCCAGAACCATGCATCATTTGGATATCGACGTGGTCATTCCCATTCCCGATTCCAGCCGTCCCAGCGCGCTGCAACTGGCAAACCGGCTGGGAGTAAGCTTTCGCGAGGGCTTCGTCAAGAATCGCTACATCGGACGAACCTTTATCATGCCGGGCCAGCAAATGCGTCGCAAATCGGTTCGCCAGAAGCTCAATGCGATGAGCGTCGAATTTCGCGGCAAGAACGTGCTGCTGGTGGATGACTCGATCGTGCGGGGCACCACGAGCCGGGAAATCGTACAGATGGCGCAGGAGGCAGGCGCGCACAAAGTCTATTTTGCATCTGCGGCACCGCCGGTGCGTTTTCCCAATGTTTATGGCATCGATATGCCGACCAGCCAGGAACTCATTGCCACGGGGCGTGATGAGGAAGAAATATGCCGTGAAATTGGCGCGGATTATCTCGTCTACCAGGACCTCCATTCCCTCATAAAGGAGGTCAGCCGGGTTAACCCGGCGATCACTCAGTATGAGACGTCCTGCTTTGACGGGCGCTATATTACCGGGGACGTCACGCCCGAATATCTCGCTTTTCTGGAAGCCCAGCGCGCCGGAGAGGCTCCATTGGCGCGGGCGGGATCCAGTACCCAGCTTGATTTGAACCTCGTGTCCGCAGACCGATGAGATTTGACAAACGCAGTATCATGAAGTAGCTTAAGGAAGCGCCGATTTGATAGTCAGCTTGCGGGCGCGTTATAAGTTCGGCTAAAGCGGAAAAACCCGTTTTAGCGAATGCTGAGCGGGTTTTTTGTTTTCGGATTCCTGGGGGAGAAGAGTTGCATGTCTGATGATTTTGAGCTGGAGACGCTCGCATTGCATACCGGTATACACCGGAGCCAATTCAACGAACATTCGGAAGCGCTGTACCTGACCTCGAGTTTCGTATTCGAAAATGCCGCCCAGGCCGCGGCGCGCTTTTCCGACACGGAACCCGGAAACATTTATTCGCGTTTCACTAATCCCACGGTGACGGCTTTCCAGGAGCGTCTGGCCGCACTGGAGGGCGCGGAAGCATGCGTGGCTACATCCTCCGGCATGTCAGCCATTCTCGCTTGCGTCATGGGACTGCTCTCCGCAGGCGACCATATCATCGCTTCACGCAGCCTGTTCGGTGCCACCGTGAGCCTGTTCAGCAATATTCTCAAGCGTTTCAATATCGAAACTACATTTGTTTCTGCCACCGATGTCGCGGAATGGGAGGCAGCGATCAAGCCCGGCACCAGACTGCTGTTCATGGAAACGCCATCGAATCCGCTCACGGAAATTTCCGATATCGCCGCACTCGCAGCCGTCGCAAAGAAAGCGGATGCATGGCTGGCAGTGGATAACTGTTTTTGCTCGCCTGCGCTGCAGCGCCCGCTGGAACTGGGCGCGGACCTGGTGATTCATTCGGCGACCAAATATCTGGAAGGGCAGGGCAGAGTGCTCGGCGGCGCTGTTCTCGGGAGAAGGGAACTCGTCATGGGACAGGGGATATTCGGCTTTCTTCGCACAGCCGGGCCGAGTTTGAGCCCTTTCAACGCCTGGGTGATCCTGAAAGGGATGGAAACTCTCAAAATCAGGATGGATCAGCATTCCGCGAACGCTCTGGAAGTTGCCCGCTGGCTGGAAACGCAGCCCGGCGTGGACAAGGTGCATTATCCTGGCTTGCCATCCCATCCTCAGCATGAGCTTGCCATGCGTCAGCAGAAAAGCGGTGGAGGGATCGTTTCGTTCGAATTGAAGAACGGAAGGGAAGCAGCCTGGCGGGTAGTGGATTCCGTTCGCATGATTTCGATCACGGCGAACCTGGGGGATACCAAAAGCACCCTGACCCATCCTGCTACCACCACTCACGGTCGTATCAGCCAGGCGAACCGGGATGCAGCAGGCATCACGGAAGGGTTGCTGCGCGTTGCGGTAGGCCTGGAGGCAGCGGAGGACATCAAGGCCGACCTGGCAAGGGGATTGAGCACCTGATCGGACTGACGCCCGCTCTGGCCAGGTAACCAGGGGGCCGTCTTCCTCAGCGGACAAAAGCGCGCCTACCGCACGAGCTGATTGATCTCGATGATGGGCAGCAGTATGGCCAGAACAATGAGCAGCACGATTCCTCCCATCACCAGGATCATGATCGGTTCAAGAAGGGTCAGAAAGACACCGAGACGGCGCTCCAGCGCCTGAGCTTCCAGTTGCGCGGCACGCTCCAGCATCGGCTCCAGTTTTCCGCTCATCTCGCCGCTCGCCACGAGATGGACGAGCAGGGGCGGGAATACTCCAGTTTCGCGCAGGGTGCGCGAGAGGCTGGCTCCCTCACGGACGCGCTCGATCGCATTCTCCACTGCCTTGCGCATCACGACGTTGCCGATCACCCTGGCACCGGACCCGAGAGCGGCAAGCAACGGCACGCCGCCTCTCAGCATGATGGAGAGCGTGCTGGCGAAACGGGAGGTGTTGCTGGCAGTGATCAGTTGCCCCAGCCAGGGTATCCTCAGCAGCAGTGCGTGCCAGCGGTAGCGGTTGGCGTCCCGGCGCAAGGCATGGTGTGCCGCGAGCATCCCGAGGATGGCAGCCAGGCCCAGGTACGGCCATGCCATGCGCAGAAAATCGCTCAACCCGATCAGTGCGCGGGTCAGGAGCGGCAGACTCTGACGCGAATGCTGGAATACCTGCACAACCTGGGGCACGACATACACCAGCAAACCAGCTACGATGAGGATCGCAACGACGGTGACCAGCGCGGGATAGAGAAGCGCGAGCCCGGTTTTTTGCTTGAGAACCTGGCGAGCGTCCAGGTATTCCGCAAGGTGCTGCAGTACGATGGGCAGTGCGCCCGACTCCTCCCCCCCGTGTATCAGGGCACAGTAGAAATCGGGAAAACTCTTGCGATGGCTGGCAAGGGCTGTGGAAAGAGAGAGGCCGGCGATGACATCCGTCCTGACCGAATCCAGCACTTCGCGTGTCAGCGCTTGCTCGCTTGACTCGATCAGTGCCGTCAGTGCCTGCTGCACGGTCAGACCGGCGGCAAGCAGTGTAGCCAGCTGCCTTGTCAGCAGGCTCAGTTCGGCAGGAGGAATGTGCCTTGCCCAAAGCGTCTGTGCTTGGTGTTGGGCCTGTACGACATCGATCACGGAGGGCAGCAGGCCGCGGGCGCGCAACTGCGCACGTGCCTGCCGCGCAGTATCTGCCTGAACCACTCCCTTTACGGTGCGGCCTTCGGCATCGAGCGCCTGATAGCGATAGGCCTGCATGGAACAGCTAATCGCCCGTTACCCGGACGACTTCCTCCAGGCTGGTGATCCCTCGGGCTGCGAGGCGCATGCCATCCTGGCGCAGAGAGCGGACGTTCTGGGAAATGATATATTCCCGCAGGTTCTGTTCGGCAGCACGATCATGAATGCGTCGGCGGAGCTCGCTATCGATCGTCAGCAGTTCATAAATTCCAGTGCGTCCGCGATAACCCGAGTGATTGCATGCCGGACACCCTACCGGTTTGTAGAAAGTTTCCAGCACAAGTTCGGCGGTCAGGAATTTCGTCACTTCGTCGCCGGCCGGCTGGCGGCATTCGGGACAGAGCCGCCTGACCAGGCGCTGGGCGCCGACGCCCATCAGGCTGGATGCCAGCAGGAACGGTTCGACGCCCATGTCCAGCAGGCGGGTTACCGAACTGATCGCATTGTTCGTATGCAGGGTGGCGAACACAAGGTGGCCTGTCAGGCTGGCCTGTACCGCGATCTGTGCCGTTTCGAGGTCACGGATTTCGCCAATCATGATGACGTCTGGATCCTGCCGCAGGATGGTGCGCAGCGCGCGCGCAAAACTCATGTCGATGCGGGGGGTGACTTGCGTCTGGCTGATGCCGTCGAGGTCGTATTCGATGGGATCCTCGACTGTCATGATATTGAGGCTTGCGGCGTCGAGCCGTGACAGCGCGGCATAGAGGGTCGTGGTTTTACCCGAGCCGGTGGGGCCGGTTATCAGCACGATCCCGTGCGGCTCGCGGATCAGCCGGTCCATTTGCGCCAGCGCCGCCTCATCCATGCCCAGGCGCGGCAGATCGAGCCGGCCGGCCTGCTTATCGAGCAGACGCAGCACCGCGCGTTCGCCATGAGCAGTAGGGATGGTGGATACGCGCACGTCGACCGGTCTCCCCGCCATTCTCACCGTGATGCGGCCATCCTGCGGCAGGCGCTTTTCCGCGATGTCCAGATGGGCCATGATCTTGATGCGGGAAATAAGGGCAGCATGCAGTGCGCGCGCCGGTTCGATCAGGTCGCGCAGCGTTCCGTCCACGCGCAGCCTGACGACCGATCGCGTTTCGTACGGTTCGATATGAATATCAGACGCTGCACTGCGCAGCGCCTGCGTAAACAGCGCATTGATCAGGCGTATGACCGGCGCATCATCCTGGCTTTCGAGCAAATCCTCGACCTTCGGAAGTTCCTGCAGGAGCCTCGACAGATCGATATCCTGCGCAAGGTCGTCGGCAAGCGCGGCGGCACCCGAGCCGGTGCCGTTATACAGCGACGAGACCAGCTCATTGAACTCGTCAGGCGGGAGCCGGCGCGCGTGGAGGGGCACGCCCAATGCACGGCGCACTTCGGCGAGCGCACTGGCTCTGGCCCCCATGCGGACGACGACCTCCGCCACTCCGTTATCGATGGACGTGACGACGACACCATTGGCCTTTACGAAAGCATACGGAATGGTCGCCGAAAGGGTCATCGTAGAGTCATGTCCGAGGAAGTCATGGCTGCAGCATGGATGGAGAGAGAAACTCGGCTTCTTTTTCGCGGTTTCCGTCCGAAATCACGGCCTCTTGCTCCTCGCTGATCGCTGTGCCCGCGGGGGCAGCGACTGTTTCATCGGGCGGAACGGACGTTTGCGGGAATGGAGTCGGCGCCTGTGGTTGGCGTGGCGGCAAAGTGGGCGTTTCCATCCTGGGAAGCACCAGATTGAAGCGCGGTTCGGTTTTGATCTGTTCCCCCCTCACGCGATCGTACTGACTTCCGGAAAGCGGCTCAGCTGAGTCGCTGTCGCGTATCAGTGTCGGCCTTAGGAAAACCATGAGATTCGTCTTGTTGCGCGACCGCTTGTTGTAACTGAATAATTGCCCCACCAAGGGAATTTCGCCCACCAGCGGTATTCTTTCCACTCCGTCATTCAGCGTGTCCTGCATCAGGCCACCCAGCACGATGATCTGCCCGTCGTCGACGAGGACGGTCGATTCGATGGAGCGCTTGTTGGTGATGAGACCGTTGGCCGAGTTGATGGTGCCCGGAACGACGCTGGAGACCTCCTGAAAGATCTGCACCCGCACAGTATTGCCTTCCGAGATGAGGGGCTTGATGCGCAGCGACAGGCCGACATCCTGGCGCGTGACGGTCTGGAATGGCGACGTCGGCGTGCCTCCTACCGGAGGAATGAACTGGCCGGTAGGAATCGGAACATTCTGGCCGATGACGATTCTCGCCTCCTCGTTATTCAGGGTGAGGAGCGTCGGCGTAGAGAGAATATTCGCGTTCGCATCGGTTTCCAGCGCGCGGATCAGGGTGTGTATGTTCAGGACCGGGCCGATGCCGGGAATCGCAGTGACCAGACCGTTCATAATGCCGATGGTCAGGCCCGATGCCGCGTTGGCAACCGGATTCTGGGCAAGGGAAAGAATATTGCCGCCCCCGGCGGTGTTCGCGTTGAAACTTGTTCCGCCGAAGACCTGCGTTCCCCCCTGGTTGGCATTGCTCAGATTCTGCCACTGGATTCCGAATTCCGCCGCGCGGTCCGCGGTGATCTCTGCGATGAGTGCTTCCAGATAGACTTGCACGCGGCGGACGTCGAGTTTTTCGATCACCGCGCGAAGATTATTATAGATCGCATCCGGAGCGGTGATAATAATCGAATTGGTGGCCGCGTCCGCCTGAATGATGCCGGCTGTTGTGGCTGGTGCGCTCGTCGCCTGCATGGGAGCCGGAGTCATCGCCGCTGCCGCGGACGTGGAGCCTTGCGCGAGGCCGGAACCGCCCTCCGCCTGGGCGCCTTGAGCGCCAGCAGCGGGACCGAAGGAAGACGCTCCGAAAGCGGAACCGCCGGACTGGCTCAGCCTGGTCGACGCCGATGCCGGAGGAGCGGTGTTGTGATAGATTGCCCGGAGGGTTTCAGCAAGCTTGACCGCATCCGCGTTCTTGAGAAAGACCACGTGCATGTTGCCGTTCGCGCTGGTGGGCGAGTCAAGAACCGTGACCAGTTGCCGCAACCGCGCCAGCGCCGCACGATCGCCGGAGCGCGCAAGAAGCGTGTTCGAGCGGGCATCCGCCACCACGGTGAAGCGGTGGGTGGGCGGCATCAGATTCTCCCCCTGTAACTGGGATTGCCCGGGGTCGGTGAAAAGCCTGTTGATCGTTTGCGCAACATCGATGGCGGAAGCGTGCTGCAGCGGGATCGAAACCGGATCGGTGCCGCTGGGCTGGTCCATCGATCCGATGATTTTTTCCAGGCGCCGCAGATTGCTCGCATAATCCGTAATGACGAGCGTATTGCTGTTAGGGTTTGCCGTGATGCTGTTGTTGGGAGCGATCAGCGGACGCAGGACCGGCACCATCTGTAATGCGGATTCATACTGCAGCGTGAATACCTGGGTCTCGATACGGTCGCCGCCTGCATGTCTTTTATCGCCGGGTCCCAGGGTGGGGCTCTGGTACAGCTTGGCATCGCTTTCAGGAACGATGCGGACAAGGCTGCCCTCTTCGACCACGGCGTATCCATGCAGACGCAAGGCCGAGAGAAATACGTCATATACTGCCGAGCGCGGTATCGGCTTGGCTGAAACGATATTGATCGTGCCCTTGACACGAGGATCGATCATGAAGTTTTTCCGGGTGATTTCGCTTACCGCTTTGACCACTCCTTCGATATCGGCGTTGACGAAGTTGAGCGTGACGCTGTCCCTGCTCGCGGAAGAGCCGGCCATGCCGGAATGACCGGCGCCCATGGCGGGAATGGCCGGCTGGAGGACGCCGGTTTCATCGGAGGTGGCAGCAGAGGCAGGAACAGATGCGGTCAGGGCGGAAGAAACCGCTGCGAAGACGCAGAAGACGATGTATGGCAGGCTACGGTGCCGCATGAGCTTGGCTTTCAGGATTATGGATTGGGTAACGACCGAGTCTTACTCGTAGGTATCCGATACAACGCCTTGGGAAAATGCGTCGCTCTCAAGAGATATATCTGTTTCGGCGATGGAACGTTTCTCCGGCCACACGAGTACTTCCCGGGCACCGTTGCGTTCCAGGACAACATGGTCGGGATGTACTTCCGCAAGCCGGACATCGGACGCGATATTTCCGCCTTCGGGTACGGCAAGGATTTCCTTTCCATCCAGTTGCACGATCGCATAACCCCGACCACCGCCTGATGCAGCCGCAACGCCCGACAGGCTGATGTCGGGGCCGGCAGCCGCAGCCAGAGGTGCTTGCGGCTGAGCGATACCGAACAGTTCCCCCACCGGCGTCACATTTCCCGTTACCGCGGTTGCCAGTTCCCCCGCAGGCTCTGGCGGCGCAATGAACCAAGTCCGCGTCCAGTACGCGAGGATAGCCGCGAGAAGGGCCAACGCCATAAGCAGGGTCAGGTATACCAGCGCTGTCTGCGCAGCATCCGCCCGGCTGGAGGCGATACCGGACATCCTGAAACGCTTGAAATTTACCAGCACGACGGGTGTGAATCGGGAATGGATGAAAAAGATCCTTCGTTCCGATCAATGAGAATGATAAGCCATGACGGGATTGCATTCATCCCGAGAAGCAGTATTTCTGTTCCTCAGATTTCCGTTATAGGCACGGAAGAGTAATTGTACCTTGTTCCGCCCGGCTTGGGCCCGCAAAGCTGTGCCTCAGGCGGACAGGCCGGCGAAACCTCATCGCATGGGATTTATGGACCAGCATGACGCGCGGAGCAACTGGCAAGATGTCATGTTCGCTCTTTATGCTCTTTCTGGTGTTGTTATCGCGGCCTTGTAGCAGTAAACGGCAGAAGCAGACGATCATTCGATGTCACGTATTCCATGCCCCTGCCAGGTGCGGGGAAATGCGAGGATACCCGATACGCCGAGGATCGCTGTTCCTTCTGTACGCCGCGATGCATCCAAAGCTGCTTCGATTCGAGTGATGACCTTCGTCTCCACTTCCCGGGGCAGCAATAATCGGCCTACTCAAACCGCTCAAGGAACGTTTAAACATGAAAGCTGCCACAAAACTGCCGCTCATTGCACTTGCTGCTGCCCTCGCCATGCCGGTGTCTGCCGCCGGCAATACACTGATCGGATGGGCCGTGCTTCCGGCCGCCACCTTTGCTGACGGCCCAACCTCTGGTCAATTCGCCAGTCCCAATCCTTATGGAACCAATATTCCTCCATATGCCGATTTGCAGCCTGTGCAAGGTTTTTCTGCCGTTCTTCCCGGGCCGGAGCACGATACTTTCCTGGTGATGACCGACAATGGTTTTGGCGCACAGACCAACTCGGCAGATACCCTGCTGCGCATGTACGCTTTGAAGCCGGACTTCAAGACAGCATTCGGGGGTACTGGCACGGTTTCTCCGGTCGACTTCACATTGGCCACCGAGCTGGGCAGGTTTTCCATTCCCAGCCGGATCACCCTCAACGATATCAATCGCAAGCTGGAAATTCCCATCCAGGCCGATCTGGATAACTACTACAACGATCCCGTCAAGCCAAGCGTCGACCCAGGTATCAAATTCGGCCGCCTCCTGACCGGTGCCGACTTCGATATCGAATCGGTTCGCCGCGATAAAAACTGCAATCTCTGGTTCGGTGATGAGTTCGGACCTTACCTGATCAAGACTGATGCGTCCGGCACGGTTCTACGCAGTGAAATCTCCCTGCCGGGTGTCTATGCCCCTCAGCACAAGGATGTTATTGCTGGCGCCGTCACTCCCAACCTCGGCGGCTCAGGGGGATTCGAGGGCATGGCTATCAACAGGAAGGGAGACAAGCTGTATACGCTGCTCGAGAAAAGCGTTACGGGCGATCCTGACCGGACACTGCGGATCAATGAATTCGATATCGACGGGGAGGCATATACAGGAGCAATGTACCTGTATCCGCTCGATTCTGAAGGCAATGCGATCGGCGATATGACTGCCATCGACAATCATCGCTTTCTCGTCATCGAGCGCAATGGCGGCACGGCGACCAGCGGTAAGCCATTCAAGAAGGTATTCATGATTGATATCGGCAATGCCACCCATGGCGACACGCTCCAGAAGGTCGAACTGGTGGACCTGATGAATATAGCCGATCCGAATGACCTGAATGGGGATGGCAGCACAACATTTACCTTTCCGTACGTGACCATTGAGGACTTGCTGATCCTCGACGCCGAGACCCTGCTGGTGATCAACGACAACAACTTTCCCTATGGAGGCGGCCGAGAACTTGCGTCGGATGATATCGAACTGCTGAAAATCGGCCTCGCCAAGCCGATTCCTGGCTTCAGGCGGGATGGTCATGACAGGGGTGGAGCCCACGCAAGCCGTTGCGAAGATGGCAGAGAGCATCCGGGTCGTCATCGCAGTCATCACGATCATGACGGGCGTCAGGACGAGCATCGCGGTCGTCATTGACCCATCCGGCCGCAGTTCGGGACACCATCCTTCGCGGGCTCGGCGGGCTGGAATGTCCGGAATTTCTACGTGGCAATCCCTCACGCAATTGATGATCAGCGTTTGGGTATCCTGCCAGACGACCAGAACAATGGGTTGGATCTCTCACCCGGAACTGCCGGAAAAAACAGCAGAATCAGGAAATCCCCCAATAATTAACAGGAAAAATCAAATGCTTTCTCTTCTGAAAAATGGCGCCCCTGTTGTGAGCCTTGTACTCTTCGTACTGTCCGGTGCTGCCAGCGCAAATTGCGTCGACAACGTTATCCTCGGCGAGGGTGATTCAGCGATCGCAACATCCGTAGAAAACAAAACCATCGGGAACAACACCTGCCTCAATGATCTGATCATCGACACGGAGGCGGAAGGCGCCAACTACAGCAACCACGGAGAATTCGTCTCTCGCCTTACTCACCAGGTAAAAGGGTGGGAGCGGCAAGGCGTAATCAGTCATAGGGAGGGCGCCGGATTGAAAGCTGCCGGTCGCGATCCAGCGTAGGCAAGACCCTGAAAGTGCGCGTGATCGCCTTCAATGACTTTCATGGCAACATCGACGGCGCCAATCTGAACTTTACCAGCCCGCAAGATGACATCCCCCCTCGCACTCCCGCTGGCGGGGTCGATTACATGGCCGGCCTGGTCAGGCAACTCAAGGCAGGCGCGCCCAACAATGTGGTGGTATCTGCCGGTGACCTCATCGGCGCCAGCCCGCTCAATTCAGCTTTGTTTCACGATGAGCTCACGATCGAAACCATGAACCGCCTTGGCCTGGAGTTTAACGCCGTGGGCAACCACGAATTCGACGAGGGCCGTGAAGAGCTGTTGCGCATGCAGAACGGCGGCTGCCACCCCGTCGATGCCAACAGCTGCCAGGGCAACAGCGTCGGTACTCCCTACCCGTTCGAAGGCGCCAAGTTCGACTTTCTCGCTGCCAACGTGACGGAGACCGTGAGCGGCAAAACCCTGTTCCCTGCCTATAGAGTGAAGAACTTCAACGGTAATCGCGTGGCTTTCATCGGCATGAGACTGGAAAGCACGCCCACCATAGTTACTCCGTCGGGCATCTCCGGCCTGGTATTCAAGGATGAAGCCGATACGGCCAACCAGTTGATCGGCTCGCTCAAGCGCCGGGGGATCAATGCTGTTGTCGTGCTGCTCCATGAAGGTGGATTGGCCCCCGGCAGCATAAACGGCTGCGAGGGCGTTTCCGGCCCCATTGTCGATATCGTCAAGCGTCTGGACGATGCAGTGGACCTTGTCATCTCCGGCCACACCCACCAGGCCTATAACTGCACCTTGACCAACAGCAAAGGGCGCGCGATTCCTGTCACCAGTGCCGGGTCATTCAGCCGCATCATGACCAGCATCGACCTGACCCTCGATACCCGCAGCAAGGACATCATTGCCGTCAGTGCGGTGAACAAGCTTGTGGACCGCGAAAACGTGCTACAGGCCACCGATCCGATCGAGCCCGTGGCCGAGATCAGCGCGATCGTCACCAACTACAATGCCATTGCCGCGCCGATCGCCAGCCGCGTCATCGGAAGCATTACCGCCGATATCACCACTGTTCGCAATGCCGCGGGTGAATCGGCACTGGGCGATGTCATCGCGGATTCCCACCTTGCCGCCACTGCTCCTGCAAACAGGGGTGGCGCGGTAATCGCTTTCATGAATACCGGTGGTATCCGGGCTAATCTGACCTATGCCGGCAGCACGGCTGGCGAAGGCGACGGAAAGGTCACGTACGGCGAAGCCTTTACGGTTCAGCCTTTCGGCAACAGTCTGGCAGTAAAGACGCTGACGGGCCAGCAACTTTATGATCTGCTCAATCAGCAGTGGGCCGTTGGTCAATTCGACGACGGCGGGCGCACCCTGCAAATTTCCAAAGGCTTCACTTACCAGCACACCTTCATGCCCAGCATGAGCCCTTTGGGCAGGAATTATGTCTGTGATGGGTCCCTGATACTGAATGGTGCCGCTATCGATAAGTCGGCAAATTATCGAGTAGCCATGAATTCCTTCCTGGCAAGCGGTGGCGATAACTTCAGCGTGTTCAGTCTGGGCACGGACCAGTTGGGGGGCGATGTTGATCTGGACGCATTGGAAGCTTATTTCCAGGCCAGCCCGGACGCTGTCGCGCCAGGGCGGCAGGACCGTATTCAGCAGGTCGCTACCTGTAACTGATCGATATGCAGGGACAGACAGGACTATTCTCCGGATAGTCCTGTCTGTCCCTGTCTTGCTTCAGCAGAGTCAGCTCGATTGGTCCTGATCGTTTTGCTCGTCTGTCTTCTCCCTCTCATACTTGTCTCTTCGTTATTTGTAATACGCCGCTTGAGCCGGTCATTCCGTCGCGGGGGTTTCCCCATTTTGCCGGGGCGCTGTTATGTAAACAGCGCTTTACCTGAGTGAATTTGCCGACTCGCGACCAATTGGTTTTCCACATGGCTGGCAAGTTCTCTGGAAACCAGCCATTGTATGCATCGGGAACAGCCGATCCGCAAAATGGGGGCGTGATCTGCTTCTGTTCGACGAATACGGTCGAGGCAGTTTCCGGGAAAATTCACGATGCCGTTCAGCCGCTACGAAGCCGCCACGACTGAAGAAAGTTTCTGTATGAAAGGTCAAGGGCGAGCGGCTGCAAAAAAACATGGTTGAATCGGAATCGACAAGGGAAGATTTCTTGAGTAATCTACCTGTCCATTTTTGTACCGTGCGAATCACTCTTATAGGCGGAACATAATGCAGGATGCTTTTTCCAGTTTTCATGCCGGAATGCGAAAGGTGGTGCCTGCCAGAACGAAAGTGCCTGCCGGAAGGAAAATCCCGAAAGGCCAGCAGGGGTTCACCTTGCTCGAAGTGATGGTGGTTGTGGTCATTCTCGGCATTCTGGCGGTCATGGTCGTGCCCAAGATCATAAGCCGACCGGACGAGGCGCGGATCATTGCCGCGAAGCAGGATGTCGCGAGCCTGATGCAGGCCCTCAAGTTGTATCGTCTGGACAATTTTCGCTATCCCAAGACCGAACAGGGTCTGCAGGCGCTCGTGACCAGACCTGCCGAGCCGCCTGTTCCAAAAGGCTGGAGAACGGGCGGATACGTGGAGCGTCTGCCTGCCGACCCGTGGGGCAACCCGTATCAGTATCTGAATCCCGGAATCCATGGGGAGATCGACGTGTTCAGTTTTGGCGCCGACGGGACGCCAGGCGGAGAAGGCAATGATGCGGACATCGGTTCCTGGAATCTCTGAACCGGCTGGGACGTGATCGCCTCGCGGGGAAGAAGTTCAGGCTTCACGCTTCTTGAACTGCTTGTCGTGCTGGTTATAATGGGCCTGTTTGCAGGGCTGGTGAGCGCGCTTGTCCGGCCCGATGAGCGCACGCTTCTTCGTACCGAAGCCGAGCGACTTGCCCAGCTCCTCGATCTTGCGTCAACCGAAGCGAGCATTTCCGGAAAAGCGATTGCCTGGACAGCGGATGCCGGGGATTACCGGTTCTGGCAATACCGCACTAACGCCGGATGGCAGGAAATCCGCGGCAACAGCCTGCTGCATCCACGAACTCTGCCGGAGGGCATGGTCATCGATGTGCTTACGATCGAAACCTTGCCGGTACAAGGCAGAATGCGGCTGGAGTTCGGCTATTACGGTTCCACGCCCGCTTATGCAATAAGGATGGGAATGGGAGCGGAGCGTTACTGGGTGACAGGATCGCCGGTGGGGGACATGAAAGCATCGCCGGGATGAAGCCATCAACGGCCAGACCAGGGGCCGTCAGGGCTGTCCGGTGCCGCGCGTTCACCCTGATCGAGGTGCTTATCGCGCTCGCCATCATTTCTATCGCGCTTCTTGCGGCACTCCGTGCCGCCGGACAAGGCACCGATACGGTGGGCGAGCTTCGGTCCCGCCAGTTTGCCGCCTGGGTCGCCGGGAACCTTCTTGCAGAGCAGCGTGCCAGAGGCGACTGGCCGATGCCTGGCATCTATCGTGGGTCGGGACGCCAAGGGGGCGCCAACTTCATCTGGCAGCAGGAAGTTGCGGAGACTTCCAATTCAGCGTTTCGCCGGGTCGATATTTCCGTATTTGCCGAGCCGCAGCCGTCGCGGTCTCTGGCGCGGCTTACGGGATTTCTGGCACGACCGCCCGTCCCGGGAGAGCCAGCAGCGGTTCCCTGATTTGCTGGCGCAACTGCAAACATGCTACGCGCAGCCGACACAGAGGGCGCATGCATAAACCGAGTTACCTGATTCCCGTGACTACCCTGAGCCGTGTCAGGGACTCGCGCGGCTTCACGCTGGTCGAACTGCTGACGGCGTTGATCATTCTTTCATTACTGGCGCTCATGGCGCACCGGGGACTTGGGGCGGTCCTGGATGCACGCGAATACGCACGGCAGGAAACAGAAAAATGGCGGCGTGTGGTGCGGTTTCTTTCCCGGTTCGAGCGTGACGTCAAGCTCGCGGCGCCGCGTCCCGTTCGTGTTGCGTCCGGCGTCCTGCCCGCATGGCAGGGAAGACTGGACATCGCGCCCGATGGAAGACCGGAGGCATACCTGGAGTTCAGCCGCTTCGCGCCGGGCGAAGAAGTGGATGTCGCGCGGCGGATTGCGTACAAGCTGAATCCCGCGCAGGAAATCGAGCTCTGGTTATGGCCGGGCCTGGACATCGCTCCTGGCATGCAGCCGGTGCGTTACACTCTGCTTGACGGGGTAACCAGCCTGGAATTGCATTACCTCGACGTTGGCAAGGTCTGGACAGCGACGTGGCCGCCCGGGCCGGCGGACCCGTCCGCCCTGGCGATTTCCTCTCTTCCTCAAGCCGTTCGCCTGAAAATGGTGCTCGTCTCCGGCGAGGAGATCGAACGCATATTCTGATGAAATGAAGTGATGAGAACCGGGCAGCGGGGAGTGGCGGTAGTACTGGCAATGGGCGTGGTTGCGCTTGCCGCCATTGCTGCCACCGGCATTCTCCTCTTGCAGAGTGTCTGGGCGCGTCAGAGCGAACTTCTGAATGGGCGTGCTCAGGCGGCAGCGATGGTGGATGCGGGCGTGGACTGGGTACGCGCCGTGCTCAGCGACGATCGCGCCAGAAGCAGTGTGGATCATCTGGGCGAACCATGGGCACTACGGATGCCGCCCATGCCGGTCGAGCGCGGTGAACTGACCGGCAGCATCGAGGATCAGCAGGGGTTGTTCAATCTGAATAATCTGGTGCAGGACGGAAAGGCCAATATGGAGCAGGTCGCCACTTTCAAACGCTTGCTGGCGCTGTTGAATCTGCCCGGCACGCTCGCCGGCGCGCTCATCGACTGGATGGATGCGGACAGTGCATTGGAATCCGAAGACGGGGCCGAAGACGAGTTCTATCTTGCACTGAGTCCGCCTTATCTTGCCGCCAACCGTTCTCTGACGGACGTGGCCGAACTCGCGCGGGTGCGCGGTTACGATGGCGCGACCCGCGCCCGCCTGCGCCCGTTCGTGACGGCACTGCCCGGCATGACCACCATCAATGTAAACACTGCCAGGGCTGAGGTTCTTGCGGCAGTCGTAACGGGGCTCGATATAGGCAACGCCCGCCAAGTGGTCGCACAACGCGAGCGTACCTATTTCCGCGACCAGGCGGATTTTGTCAATCGGCTCCCGGAGGGCGCAACCGTCGAGAACAGCGCAATCGATGTGCATAGCGATTATTTTCTGGCCACGCTGCGGGTGACGATCGGTGAGGCGCAGGCAGAGTGTACGGCTTTGCTTGCCCGGACTGAGGCGGGCTGGCCGGCGATTGCGTGGCGCAAATACCGATGAGCCTCCTTCGTATTCGCTGTGATCTTGCGGATGAACCGCTGGCATGCCAATGGGTATTCCTGGAAGCCGGCCATGAGCCCGTTGCGGGAGAAGGCGTTCCGTCGGCGGAACTTTCATCGCATGCTGAGCAGGTGCAACTGATTCTTCCTGCCGCGCAGGTGCTTTTTACGCGCATCCGCCTCCCCAAGGCGGCCCGACGCCATACGGCTCAGGTACTGGCCTTTGCAGTGGAAGACGAGACGCTACGGGAACCCGACGCCAACCAGGTAAGCCTGCTTGGCCAGGCCGGGGATGAAGACGTGCTTGCAGTAATGGACAGGAGGGGACTGAACCAGTGCGTGGATGCGCTAAGCGCAGCAGGCGCCAAAGTGCATGAGGTTTACGGCGAAACCCTGCTGTTGCCCTGGATGGAGGGGGAGTGGAGCCTGGCGTGGAACGGTCGGGAAGGGTTCGTGCGTACAGGCGAACTCGAAGGCGCAGCCATGGACTGCGGAGACGCCGTTTCGCCTCCTCTCTCCCTGCTTCTCATGCTCGACGAGGAAACGCGCACCGAAAAACCGGCGTCGATCGCGCTCTACATCGGGCCGGAATGCATTACGAACGGGTCTGACGTACGCGCCGATCCAAGCAGTACCGTATACGCAGGGAACATGGCCGGGGCGGGATCAATCGGTGGAGCAGTGCCGGATATCGAAGCATGGCAGCGAGTTCTTGGTATTCCTGTCCGTATCGCCGGTACGTGGGATTGGCACTCGCCATCCTTGCAGCCCGGCTTCAACTTGTTACCGGCGCCGAGGCGAGGCCAGCTTCTGCGCGGCTTGCTGCCGCGCCTGCGGCCAGCTGTCTGGTTAGTGGCGGCGGCATTGATCATTCATCTGGCCGCGCTGCTCGCGGACTGGGCCATGCTTGCCAGCGAGCAGCGCGCCTTGCGCCAGCAAATGGAGGTACGATTTCGCCAGCTGTTTCCCGGCGCTGCCATCGTGGATCCGGCCTTGCAGATGCGGCGCAAGCTTGCCGAGGCACGGCATGCGGCGGGTGTGACCGATAGCGCGGATTTTCTGCCCATGATCGAAGTCGTTGCAAGCGCGGTTCAGCATCAGGCCACGGGGGCGGTGCGGACGATATCCTACGAAAAAGGCAAAATGACGCTCGAACTGGCTGTGGAAGAGTCGCGCGGACAGTCGATTGCCGCAGACCTTGAGAAAGCCGGCCTCGTTGTAGATGTCAGCCCGGTTTCAGCTGAAGGCTCCGGGCATCTTGTGCTGATGGTGAGTGCCCCATGAAAGGGTGGCTACGAAAAACATGGGAATCCCGCTTGGCGCGCGAGCGGCGCATGCTGGCCGTGCTGTCCGTCATATTGATCGCCACGCTATATCTGTCATTGGCCACTTCCGCGGAAAACGCCCGCAGTCGGCTGCATGCAAGCGTGCTACCGCTTCAGGCGCAGGCGCAAAAATTTGATGAGCATGCATCGGAGTATGAGCGTTTGCGCGGAATCACAGCCATTTCCGCGGATGAGGGCGACTTGCGCGCGCTGGTACAGGCTCAGGCGGATGCAGCCGGGCTGTCCCGGACGCTGGCCAGTATCGATACGCTGAATGCCGATCAGGTCCAGGTCGTTTTCGACGAGGTGCCTTTCGCGCAATGGCTTGCCTGGGTTGCGGCGATGCAACTGCACCAGGTTCGCCTGGCCAGCGGACGGATTCAATCCCTGCCCGAGCGGGGGATCGTCAATGTTCAGGCGATGCTCATTCGAACCAATGCCGAATAGCCTCTCCGCTTCGAGGTGCAGGCATCGCTCTATTTGTCGCAAAATTTTACAGTTAAAGCCGCTTTCATTCCAGTTTCTGTAGCAATATGTCGAAAAAACTTACATGGCTTCCGGAAATTTCATGTAGGACGTTGTTTTAAAATAATAATAAGCTTTGGCATTTTTCTTGCTTTTATCTGAGTCGGAGGGAGGCTAACTCGGAGGGTGCATCATGAACGTAAAAAAAACGTTTAACGTGAGTGCTGTTGGAGTGGCTTTGCTTGGGGTGTTTCTGTCGGGCAGTGCGTCGGCGACGTTACTCCTTGAACCGGGGTTAGTCGGCGGTTCAGGTGACGTGGAAAACGTGCTTCTCACAGATACTGGAGGTGTGGCGGGCGACAACCTGGTAACTGGGGAAACAAACCAGACCCATGAACTCGTCAACTTCACCAGTAATGAAGATATTCATGTTCCGGCTGGCGGGCAGGCGCGTATCGAAGCAGTGGATGGCAGTTTTAACCAGATCCAGTGGAGCCTGGCTGATCCTACCTTGGGTTTTTCGAAGGTACAGTTCAATATCGATGCGGCAACTGACGGATCTGCGACCATCACGCTGGTGGATCAGTTTGGAGCGTCATTTATCTTTGCAAATCAAGCACTTGATGGCACCGGAGAGAACTTCTTTACAGGGTATTCTCTGGATAATCAGGTGATGGTCCGCGTGCTGATCAATTCTTCGGTCGCGATGACCGCGCTCGACGACTTGCAGCAGGTGCGGCTGGGCCCGACGGACGTGGAGGTGCCGCCGCAGCAAATTCCGGAACCGGCAACACTCGCGTTGCTGGGATTGGGTATGCTGGGGATCGGCTGGTCTCGCAGAAAAAGAAAGTGATGATAATGAGAAAAAGAACAATAGAAAAAAAGAACAAGGAATAGAAAAACAGCAATACCAAATAACGATAATCCAGGTAATCAATAGGCACCCCAAAGACTCGCTTCGTTCGGGTCTTTTTTTTCGCACTTCCTGCCTGAGTTCGACGTAAACCTGGCCATTTCCAGGGCGTGCAACTCCCTTATAAGGTTTTTCAGTCAGGATGGGGAACCCCACCCCTCACAATATCGTCGTTCCTTGACGACAGCCAAATCCCGCAGTTCTCAAGCGCTTATCCACAACCGTTGTTTTTCTGTTGCCATCAGGCGACGATCCCAAACGCTACTTTCATCCAGTCAGCTGTTTTTACGCTTTTTTTATTATGGCATGAAAAATGCTTGATAGCTCAAGCCCATCCGACTGCTCGCAGAAAGCAGAGACCGGTAAATGCAGAAGCAGAATGGCTCAAAAAAGGGAGCAGAACAAGGAAGAACGAGAAACGTATGGATCCGGCAGGTGCCTCCGACTGATTCGCGCCGATCCGGTTCCTGAAATTAAGGCCTGTGACTGACCGGAAGTGATGCAGATCCGGCATCCCGCTTCAGCCTGTTTTCAGAAAATTTCCGCAATCTTGCCGAGACTTCAGCGCGGGATTGTTACCCCGTGGACTGATCCACCTTCGGCGATTATTCCAAGCGCGGGAAATTTTCACCTCGGAAGAATTCATTCGAACCGGTACCCCGTAATTTTCTGATTCCGCTCAGCGCGCTGCCTTGCTGTTCCGGCAAAAAAATCTTTTTTAACCATAACTACAAGGGAATTGAAGCTGTGAGCATTATCAAGAGGGAAATACAAATCGATTCACCTCGACCATGCGTAAACGTGTGCCTGAGGGATATTCGGATACGTCGGCTGTCAGCACTGTTATTTGCCTGTTCAATAGGATTCTGGTCAGTCTCATCCCACTCTGCTCCGCCTGGGGATCGTGGTCATGGTGCGGGTCGTTCAGCGGGAGCGGGGTGGGCGAAAGGGCGGATACTGGTGATGCCTCGCGCGGGTCTGCCGGAGAAGGAAATGATGAAGGTTCTGGGGGAG
>CAYXQR010000043.1:0-22347 GCA_964466955.1 uncultured Nitrosospira sp. | reverse complement strand
AGGATCATGTTTCGGAAGGACGATGGTGGAATGCTGGCGCGCCGTTCGATAGGAATGATTCATTTAGGGCCTGTTAATTTCATCCATCCATCGTTATTCGCCGCTTACAGAGCTCGCTCTGCTGCATGGCTCGCGCCTCGTTCTGGATGCAATCCGTTACCGTCGCGAGCGCGAAAACAAGGGTTAGCAGGCCCCAACGAGAGCACCTCACCCGGCAGTCGGCACCAGAGGAGATAGTATAAGCGCTGCCATTTCCTTTATAAAGCCTGACGCGATCAGGCCGCTCTCAGCTTGAAGCGGGGAGGTGTGCCATGTTCCCCTTTCTTTCCATTAGCGCATAACAGACTGGCGTCAGTATCAGGCTGGCGGTCATGCCGACCAGCAGCCCGACGCTCAGGGAAAGGGTCATGGGAACCAGAAACTGGGCCTGCTCGCTGGTTTCCAGGAGAATAGGCAGGAATCCGACAAAGTTGGTGAGAAAAGCCAGGAGAATGGGCCGGAAGCGGGCGGTGCATGCTTCCAGGATGAGGTCAGCCATGGGCTGGGAGCTATCCCCGCGCTTCTGCACGTAGTCCAGCAGCACGAGGCTGTCGTTGATGACCACGCCGCTTGCCGCAATCATTCCTACCATGGATTCCATGGAAAGCGGCATGCCGATCAGCCAGTGCGCCCAGATTGCGCCGCTCCAGGCGACCGGCGCCCCCAGCAGAAAGATCAGCGGCTTCACATAGGATTTGAAGGGAATGGCAATCAGGGTATAAATGATGGCCAGGGCAGCCGCTGTGAACAGGACCAAGGTTCCCGCAGCCGCTTCCTGTTCCTGGCGTTCCTCGCCGATGCTGGCATCCAGCCCGGCGAACTGCTGCTTCAGCCACGGAATCTCCTCGGCTTTCAGGATTGAGTAAATCTCATTGACATCCGTTGCCCTCGGATCGACCTGAGCTAATATCTTCAGTATGCGCTGGCGATTCTGCCTGAGCAGCCGCGACTGCCCTGGCAGCAGCTCGATATCGGCCAGTGTACCCAGCGGAGCCTGCGCACCGCCCGGCAGACGGATGGGAAGGTTCCGCAGATCGTCGATGGATTGTCGCTCGTGCTGAGGCAACCGCACCATTACCTTCACCTCGCTGCGGCCCCGCTGGAGCCGGTGCACTTCGTCTCCGTAGTAGGCATGCCGCATCTGCTCGGCGAGATCCTCCAGCCGCAATCCCAGCCGCTCGGCATCGCGTTTAAGATGAAGCCGCATTTCCGGCTTGCCCGCCTCGGCAGAATCGATTACATCATATACACCGGGGTAGCCCGCAAGTTTCTGCTTCAATTTGCTGGCCGCTGATGCCAGGACCGATGGATCCGAGTGGCTCAGATCGACCTCTATATCATACGGAGTTGCTCCCTCTTTATAGAGAAAGGATATGCGCGCGCGACCGATGTCCCCGATACGCCTGCGCCATTCCCGGATGAAATCCTCCACCACGACGTGCTGTCGTCCTTCCGGAGACAGTTCCGTCCAGAACTCGGCATCATGTTCAATGATGATCGATTCCATGCCGACAAGGGCGCTGCGCTTTACTTCCGGATTCCGCGCCAGCGCTTCCTTGTCCAGTTCATCGCGTAATTCCAGCAGCGATCGCTCCACTTTCTCCGCTATCCTCCGGGTCTCCGCGTAGGACGCGTCCTGTGGCAGCTTGAGATAGGCCCAGAAGCTTCCCTTGGTCACGTCCGCCTGCAGCGTCAATCGCACATGCCCACCCGCCACCAGCGCGGCTGGCAGCATGATGAATACCGCAAACAGGGCGATCGTAAGATAACGCCAGGCAAGGGCCTTTCCCAGCAAAGGCTGATAGATCCGGCGAACAAATTTCCGGAGACCCCGGTTGAGCGCCGAGCGCCACGCTGCAAGGGTTGAACGGGACGAAGCGGGCTGCGATGGAGAAGCGAGGTGCGCCGGCAGGATCAGCAGCGCTTCCACGAGGGAAAACACCAGGGTCAGAATCATCACCAGGCAAATCGGCCGCATCATCTGGCCGGCCCAGCCCGGCAGGAACAAACCCGGAAGAAAGGCTACCAGCGCGATCATGACCGCGAGAATGACGGGCAGCGCAACTTCACGCGCGCCTGCGATGGCTGCTTCAAGATGCTGGCCCGGGCCGGCGAGGCCCTCCTGCTTCGCATGGATGCATTCGCCGATGATGATCGCGTCATCCACAAGGATGCCCATGGCCAGCAGGAAGCCGAACAGGGACAGCATGTTGAGGGAGATGTCCAGCATCGGCATCATCCAGAAGGCGCCGAATATCGAAGTGAGTATCCCGATCCCGGCCCAGATCGCTACTTTGAAATCGAGGAACAGCGTCAGGATCAGGCAAACCAGCACGAAGCCGGTCAGACCGTCTTCTACCAGGGTGCCGATGCGCTCCTCGTACGCCTGTGAGTCGTCCCACCAGGTGACCAGCTTCACCCCCTGGGGTAGCTGAGCCCTTTTTCCTTCCACATAAGCCCTGACCCGCCGTGCGACATCGACCGTATTGCTGTCGGCATGAATTTCCCAGCCTTGTGCGGTTTCTCCGTTGTGGTGCCATTCCGATAACCGTTCCTCCACACCGTCCCGGATGACGGCCACATCACGAAGCAGTACGCGGCTGCCATCCGGGTTGGTGCGAACCACCAGGCTGCCTACGGAAGCATTGTCCCGCGCCTTGCCCTTGACGCGCAGCAGCAATTCGCCCTTGGGATTCTTCATGATGCCGCCTGGCAGATCCACCGAGGCACGACGAATTGTCTCGGTGATCTCGTTCAGCGAAACACCATATTGCCGCAGTCGTTCAGTTGAAACCTCGATCGCGATCTCGTAAGGCAGGTCATAGTAATTGAAGGCACGGGTAACGCCGGGAATCTGCGACAGCTCGACCTCGATACGGTCGGAAAGGCGCTTTAGGGTGATGAGATCGGTGGGGCCGTGCAGCGCTACCCAGATAACGCCGTCGTCGTTGACGCGATGGGCGGGCTGAACGTCTATTTTTTCCAGACCTTTCGGCAGGCGCTGGATGCTTTGTACCCGCCCCCGCACCGCGTTCATCACCTGGTCCCGGTCATGGGAGGGGAGGATAGCCAGCCTGACGCTGCACTCGCCCTCGACGATCTGGGAAGTCAGCCGTTTTATCCCGGATAAATCATGGATCGCTTCTTCTATGCGGATGCAGAGGGATTCTTCGATTTCCCGTGGTCCCGCGCTTGGATATGTCGCTTTCACCTCGACCTGATGAGGGGCAAAACGAGGAAACACTTCCTTGTCCATGAGCACGAAGCTGGCGCTGCCGCCCAGCAGAATCAGCAGCATGAGCAGATTTGCCGCGACGGGATTTGCCGCAAACCAGGCGATCGGGCCAGAGTAAGGAGAAGCAGGCAGAAACTGTCTCATCGGGGATCCCGGTTCCCCGTGCCAGGCGTGCCCGGAGGACGCGGCGTCAGCCAGGACAGGAAAAGATCGGATTTCATGGTGCGCCTGCACTCTCGGATGTGTCGATGGTTTTCAGCGAGTTCGGCTCATGCTCCTCTCTGGCCTTGACCCGGACTTTCATCCCTTCTATCGGTACCTCCATTTGCGAGACAACAACCTTGTCGCCCGCCTTCAAGCCCTCGTTCACAAGGATGCGGTCCGGTTCGGTACGTAAAATATTCACGCGCTGAATATGCAATTTTTCGTCGGAATCAACCAATAGCACTTCTTGAGCGGCGTTCACGGCGCCGGGAGGAAGCACAAATACGTTTGACCGATCCCGTCCTTCGATTTCGGCCTTGACGAACAATCCAGGCATAAGCGGCGGCTGGGCATCCTTGTGTGCATAAGGCTCCGGCACCTCGGCAATGGCGTGGAGAAGCCCGGTTTCCTCATCCAGAGCACCTTCCGAGCGTATGACGCGCCCTTCCCATTGGCGGCGCGACCCGGCAAACTCCGCGCTTAAAATGACTTTGGGAAAAATTTGCAACCGGTTCGGATGGTGATCAAGGAGAACATCGAGATGCGCGAACTGGTCGGTGGTCAGGGGCAACCGCACCTGGACTACATCGATTGCGTAAAGCCTCCCGAGCTTTTCCCCGGGCTGGACGTACTGCCCGAGACCGATCCGCATGTTGCGCACCCTTCCGGTGAATGGCGCTCGCCACTCGCAGCGACTGCGCTGCACCTGGGCCTTGATCATGTCGGCCTGGGCAGCTTTCAGCCTGGCGTGAGCCTCCGCCAACTGGGGCTCTCGCATGGTTAGCGGCGTCGGATCGCCGTCGCCGAGAACCTTCCATTCCTGGCGTGCCTGTTCAGCCTGGGCTTCCTCCATTGCAACCTGCCGTTCAGCTTCCGCGATGCGTGCCCGCGCTTCCGCGATTGCATAGTCGTAATCGCGCGGATCGATAGTCAGCAGCACATCATGGGCCTTGAAAAATCCTCCGGCACCCAGACTGGGGTGCAACTGAACAATCTGGCCCGCTACTTCGGGGACGAGATCGATCTCGGTGCGGGGTATCACCACGCCCTGGGAATGGAGGTTCAGCCTGACCGAGCGTGGCTCCACGTGGATAACTTCAACCATGGGTATCTCACTCTCCGGCAGTGAAGATTTCAGGGCCGGCCGGTAAGTGGCAATTGCCCATGAAATACTGCACCCAGCAAGAATCACAAGAACAGGAATAACGGTTTTCAGCATGTTTTTATTCTTCAAATGCCGCCTCCCAATGCTAGAAAAAGATTGACCCGATTGGCAAGGAGCTGGCGCCTGATGGAAAGATGTGCGCTCTGAGCAATCAATGTGCTGCGATAGCTGTCCAGCAGAGTCAGAATTTCAATATGACCATGCTGGTAGGAATAAACGGCCAGCTTGCGGCTTGCCTCGGTCTGCTCGACCGCCTTTCTCACCGCTTCCTCCTCCTTCCGCAGCCATTCATCCGCGGCAAGCACCTGTTCCACCTCCCTGAACGCGTTGAGCGCGGTGCTCTTGTACAGGTTGAGCGCCTGCTCGGTTTGAGCCGTGTTGAGCTCGATTTCGCCCCGGATTCGTCCCCCGGTGACTATCGGCTGGGCCAGTCCGATGAGCACGTTCCACGCCAGAGAGCGCGGGTCCACCAGATCCGTCAAAGCCGTGCTGCGAACTCCTCCAGCCGCGGTCAGCGCGACCCGCGGCAGCAATAACTTCCGGGTGCTGTCGAGCCGGGCGTCCGCGGACCGGAGGCGATCAAACGCAGCGACGAGATCCGGCCTTCTTTCCAGCAATTCGGAAGGCAGTCCCGCAGGCATGCTGGCAGGGGGCTCCGGCAGTTCCAGCATTCCGGCCAGCCTGCCAGCCGGGTAACGCCCCAGCAGCACTTCCAGCCGCCGGGTAACGTTCTGAACCTGATTGCGCGCCTGGGTAGTTTCAGCCTCGGCAGTGGCGAGGTCCGTAAGGGCAAGGCGGACGTCGAGCGCTTTGGTCAAGCCTCGAAAGAAACGGCCCCGTACCAGGTCGACAATGATGCGGCGGTCCTTTACCGATTGCTCTGCCACATCCGACTGAAGTTTTGCTTCGGCAAGTTCGAAATAGCTCTGCGCGACGCGCGCAGCCAGAGACAGGCGCGCGCCACGATAATCCGCCGCGGTAGCATCCGCCTCTCTCGTTGCAGCCTTGCGGAAGTCGTCGATACGCCCCCACACATCCAGTTCCCAGCTCAGGCTGAACAGTGCTTCGAACACGCTGAATCGCGCCGAGCCAAACCCCGCCTCGCGGATCTGGGTAGTTTGATAGCCCGGGATCAGGTGCAACTGCGGCCAGCGGCCCGCGCCGTCTATGCGCGCCTGGGCTACTGCGGCTTTTACGCGGCCCGCCGCAGCTTTCAGTTCGTAATTTTCCGCTAGCGCGTCGTGTACAAGCGCGCTCAGATTGGGGTCGCCGAATGTTTCCACCCAGTGCTCCGGAACGGGATGACGGTATTCATGGGCCGCCTGCCATGTATCCGGCATCGCTGCGCCCGTATCTTCGCGCGCGCGTCCCATTACCGTTGCACAACCCGCGAGATGGATGAGGGCGATCGAAGCAAGCGTGACAACGGCGAACTTTTGCATTTGATTCTGCCCATGCGGCTGGAAATCGGGGGACGCCTGTCCGCGCATGAACGATATGAAGAATCTTCGTATTGTAAAATAAAAAATACTATATGATAATAAGAATAGTTCTCGTTATTACTAAAATTCCTTTGTTCGGGAGATGCGCCATGATTGTTGAGAAACCGGTTGATCTAAGCGAGCTTTTCATGACGCATCGGTCCCATCTGCGATGGACCGCCCTCAAGGTTCTGGGCAATCCCGAGCGTGCCGAGGATGTGATACAGGATGCGTACCTGAAGGTGTCCGAAGCAACCGCGGTATTCGATGTCAAGCAGCCGCTTGCCTATCTCTTCCGGATGGTTCGAAATCTTGCCATTGACCATCACCGGCGCATCTCGCTGGAAATGAATCTTTTCGAAGGTGAGGACGACGGGCTGCACGTCCCCACCCCGACAGGTACGCCCGAAGCCACGCTGATCGGCCGCCAGCACCTGAAGCTGGTCGTCAAAGCCTTATCCGAGCTTCCCGAACGGACAAGACGAGTCTTCGAGCTCCACCGCCTGGAAGGGCGCACCCACCGCGCGATCGCCGAAGAACTGGATATTTCGACTTCTCTGGTCAATATTCTGATCCATCAAGCGCTCGATCACTGCCGTTCGGTTTTGAACTCCGCGTAATTTTTATCCTGGTTTTTGCCCCTATCTCATCGTAATCCGCTATATTGGTTTCAAGGGCCCGGCAGGCCCAGGCCGCGGAAAAAAATGGCATCGGTGCGTCACCGCATCGATCGGATCAAGAGAAAGGTGGTTTTGTGACGAATGCGCAGCATGAAGCCCGGATATGGCACGCCGCGGTCGAGTGGGTGATACGCGAGCACGGAACGCTGGATGCAGAGGATCGAAAAGAGCTGATCGACTGGTTGAAAAAGGATCCCGCTCACCGCGCAGCTTACGAGGAAGCTTCGCGTATCTGGCTCATCACGGGTCTTATCCCCTCTTCGAGCACTTCCTCCGATGAATGACGGGGAAGATCCGAAACCCGGCAGGATTTTTCTTTCCAGACGATGAAGGTCCAGTTCGGACTGGATGGATTCTTCGAATGAAACCACCCAGGGACGCCAGCGATCCTGAAGCGGGCTTGCTTGGAAGCGGCGGTTCCCGCACAGCGAAAATAAAACGGACCGCAAGGGAATACCCAATGTCGGCTACCGCACAGAGCTCATCCATGACTGATGCCTATTATCTCCAAGGCCGTTTTTTCGCCGGCCTCTTTGGCATTTATTTCTAATACAAGGAGATACGTTATGAAAACTTTATTGCTGCTTGCAGTCGCGCTGGCGTTTCCCGTGGTCGCGGGAGCCGCCGACAAGGATGATCTCAACGATGCGAAGATCGCTCACATCGTCGTGACCGCCAATCAGGTCGATATCGAAGCCGGCAATCTTGCAAAAAAGAAGGCGTCAAGCGAGGACGTGCAGGGGTATGGGCACCGGATGGTTGGCGAGCATACGGATGTCAATAAGGAAGCTTCTGATCTTGTCGCCAAGCTCGGCGTAACGCCGGAGGACAATCCAATCAGCAAAAGCCTGAAAGAGGGCGGCAAGAAAAACATGGATAAACTGAAGGGCTTGAGCGGAAAGGCATTCGACAAAGCCTACATCGATGGAGAAATAGACCTCCATAAGCAAGTGATTGATGTTGCCGACAACAAGCTTGTGCCCAACGTCAAAAACGACGAACTGAAGGCCCTGCTGCTCAAGGTGCGTCCCTCGCTGGTTTCCCATCTGGAGCACGCTGAAAAAATAAAGGGTCAGTTGAAGGATTGAGGCGCGTATCTCCTGATTTTCGATCCTGATGTCTCTCGCTGGTTCCCGTACAATCCGGGACCGGCGTTCCAGCCGGAAAAGCGAGCAACAGCGGCTGATCTTTCCAGTTGCCAATTCGCAGCAGCGCATGGGGTACCCGCGCTGCTTCCTGCCTTCCCGCTAAATTTCCCGAGAATACGCTTTTTCCGCTTGCCAGAATGCAGGAATGGCGCAAATAACCGATATGTCAATTGCCGGCGTACGAATCGCTGACAGGGGGCTATCCTATGTGTAGTGGCGAACAGAAAGCTGACCCGGGGAGGCTCACAATGAGACAGGGTTGATAAAACAGCGGTTTCGATCAACGAACTATTGAAGGAGGGGATTGCCATGAACAGTATAATCTGGTGGGTGGGCTTCATCGTTATTCTGCTTGCGGTTCTGAGCTTCGTAGGATTGCGTTAAGCGATCCGATCATGGCTGAAGCGACTGATTGTTTTTCGCGTTTCATGAAAGATGCCGGAGATTTCCCTGCTTCGAATGCTCCCGAAGGAGCAGGGAAGATTCCCGGCGAAAGCTGGATACGATTACCAGCGTTTTTAAAGCGGAATTCCGCTGCGAATAGATAAGTTCCGTATTTCAGCGATCTGTATCTTCGCTCGAAAAATTCCTCCCTTTTCATCTCCCTCCATCTGCAGGTTTTCCCGCGTTGTGCTGTTGGCAGCCTAGGGATGTCTTCCACCAGTAGAGAATTCCCGCAATTACTCAACGCACCAATTCATTTCCTAAATTCTTTATCCCGTAGTTCGTCTAGCTAAATAAGATTAAGACGCATTTCTGATACGATCCGGCAACATCGAGTCGGGTTTTACTTACGAACATGGGAAGGAATCATGACGAGTTGCTTTGATCGGGAAGACGGAATATTTCGCGTATTGATCAACCATGAAGAACAGTATTCCCTCTGGCCCGACTGGAAGGCCATTCCCGGTGGCTGGTCGGATACGGGCATGCTGGGAGACAAGAAAACCTGCCTGGATTACATCGAGAAATCCTGGACGGACATGCGACCCCTCAGCTTGCGGCGCTTCATGGATGGACAATCTTTGGCCGAGGGCCGGTGATGCGTGCTTCGATCACGCTTCTTTGCCTTCCCTGCGCGGGCGCCAGCGCTACCATGTACTTGCGCTGGCGTCGCCGGTTGCCCGCCTGGCTGCGGGTGCAGCCGGTGGAGTTGCCAGGGCGGGGCGCCCGTCTGCACGAAGCGCCGGAGAAGACATTCGATGCCTTGATTGGCTGTCTGTGCGACGAGCTGGAAGTGTATCCATCGCAGCGATATGCTCTTTTCGGGCACAGCATGGGGGCATTGCTGGCATACGGGATCGCGCATGAACTGCATTCGAGGGATCGTCCGCCGCCCGCCGCATTGCTGGTTTCAGGCTGTGCCGCTCCTTCCCGGCAGGACTGGCGTCGTTACGCCAACAAGAATAGCCGCGAGGAACTTATCGCCGACTTGCGCAAACAGAACGGTACGCCTGACGAGATATTCGAAGCCCCCGAACTGCTGTCCATGACGTTGAATCTGCTGCAGGCGGATTACCGCATCTGCGCCAGTTTTCGCCACAGGAAAGTTCAGCCCCTCTCCATGCCGGTACATGTTTTTGGCGGCCGCAGCGACGGGATTCATGAATCCCGGCTGGAAGCCTGGCAGTCCGAGTGCACGGCGGATTTCTCGCTGGACTGGTTCGAGGGCGGACATTTCTTTCTTCGCCAGCATGAAGAAGAAGCGTTTCTCGATATTCTGGCGCAGCGCCTGGCGAGCAGCGCAGCCGGGGAAGCCGGGTCCAACCCTGCCGGTGAGTGTCATGCAGCGTGTGCCTCTGCCTGAAACGGTTCCGGCTGGCGTGGAAGTATGGCGATTCAGGCTGAACCTGGAAATGCCCATACAGGCGTGCGATGTGTCCGTGCTGAGCGCGGATGAGCATGTCCGCGCACTGCGCTTCCACCGGCATGAGGACCGTGTGCGCGCGGTTGCCACTCGCGCCGCCCTTCGCAGGCTGCTGGCATCGTGCGTCCGGCGCAGGCCGGAAAGCCTTTGCTTTGCTGTCAATCGCCATGGGAAGCCCCGCATCGACGATGAGGACGGGGTCGAGTTCAACGTGTCGCATTCCGGCAGCTATGCATTGATCGCACTGTCGACCCTGGGTCCGATAGGGGTGGATATCGAGCACCTGGACCGCGGGCTGAACGTTAAGCAACTGGGTTCCTACGTGTTTACCCGTCTGGAGCGCCTGGTTGCGTTACAGGAGTCGAACGAGACTCATGATTTCATGGCCCGCTGGGTTGCAAAGGAATCCGTGCTCAAGGCGCTGGGGCAGGGGATTTCCGAACATCTGCAGACTGTTTCCATCCTTCCGGGTAACCGAAGCGGAGAAGGTTACGAGGTCGTTTCCGGCCTTCCCGAATGGAGAGGGATAAAGGCATGGCCGATCGGCGCGCCCGCAGGGTATATGGCGGCTCTTGCACTGGGTTTGCCTGAGCCCCTCACTTTCCTTGACAGGAAATGGGCAAACGAGTCAAAGAACGCCTCATGAAATAAACGCCACGTTCCCGGAGTTCCCCAGGCTTGTCCTGTCTTCAGTTTACAGTTTAAGCTGTTCTAACCAATTGAACCAAGAGGTTGGCAATGAGTCCCAGATCGATTTCGCGCCGCATCTATCCCGCCAACATGGTCGCACATCTGCAATCGCTCGCCGCGCAGCGGCCCGGCGACACCGCGTTGATTGCAGTTCACCAGGCAGGCGAGGCTGCGATTGACGAAAGAATGAGCTATCAGGTGCTGGAGCTTCGGGTCCGTGCGCTTGCGGCCTGCCTGCAGGAACGTTTTTCCGCAGGGGAACGGGCCCTGCTACTGCTGGATAACGACGAGTACTACGTCGTCAGCTTTCTTGCATGCCTCTATGCCGGCCTGATCGCAGTGCCTGTTTTTCCGCCGGAATCCGTGCGTGAGCGTCATCTGGCGCGGCTGCTCGCCATCGCGGCCGATGCGGAGGCGCACTGCATTCTCACGACCGGCCGGATCGCCCCTCTCATCCGCGCCACAGGCGTGGCGCAGCTTGCGCAGACAGCCATCCTTGCCGTGGATGAGATCAAAACCGATGCAGCGTCGGCCTGGCGCGAGCATATGCCGCACCGTGACGATATCGCCTTCCTCCAATATACATCCGGGTCCACCTCCACCCCAAAGGGAGTGATGGTCAGCCACGGCAACCTTATGGTCAATGCGAAGGCTTTCGAAGAAGGCATGTCCATCGCCGCGGACGATACCTTCGTGAGCTGGCTGCCGCTCTACCACGATATGGGATTGATCGGGGGGCTGCTGCAACCCATCCACCGGGGAGTTCCCGTCATCCTGATGACGCCCGGGTTTTTCATCGAAAGGCCGGTGCGATGGCTGGAAGCCATTTCCCGTTATCGCGCCACGGTCAGCGGGGCGCCGAATTTCGCTTTTCAGCTCTGCGTAGACCGGGTCAGGGAAGGACAGATGCAGGGGCTCGACCTGTCGAGCTGGCGCGTGGCTTTTTCGGGAGCGGAGCCGGTCAGACGCGAAACCATGCGCGCTTTCACTGAACGGTTTGCTCCAGCCGGTTTTTCCGCGGGAACCATCTACCCCTGCTACGGACTAGCTGAGGCTACCCTCTTCGTCACTGGCGGCACCCGCGGCGATGGCCTAGAAGGGCACCGTTTTTCGGCCAGAATGCTGGCGCACGGCCGGGCAGAGGTGGCGGATGCGCCCGGCGCAACCGGGTCAGGGGGAGAAGCGGAAGATGCCAGGTCGAGCACATCGCTGGTTGCGTGCGGCATCCCCGCGTCGGGGCATTCAGTCATCATCGTCGACCCCAATACCTTCACCCGCCTGGCGGACGGTTTCGTCGGAGAGATCTGGACCGATGGCCCGAGCCTTGCACAAGGCTATTGGCGCCGTTTCCGGGAAACCGAGCAAACCTTCGTCAGTCATGAAGGCGGACGCTGGCTGCGCACGGGGGATCTCGGCTTCATCTACGACGGGCAACTGTATATTGCCGGACGGCACAAGGATCTCATCATCATACGCGGACAGAACGTCTATCCACAGGATATCGAGCAGGCGGTGGAAGAAGAGGTCGAGGCCGTGCGCAAGGGCAGGGTAGCTGCTTTCTCCATAGAAATGGAGCCGGGACCGGGCCGTTCTGAAGGCGGTGGAGAAGGGATAGGCATGGCGGTCGAGATTTCACGCAGCATGCAGAAGCGGATCCCGGCCGATATGCTGGCAAAAGCGCTGAGCGAGGCCGTGAGCGCAAGCTGCCGCGAACCCCTGTCGGTGGTCATATTGCTGAATCCCGGCGCGCTGCCCAAGACTTCCAGCGGAAAACTGCAAAGGGCGGCATGCCGCAGGGGATGGCAGGACCGCACCCTGGACGCCTATGAGATATACGAATTCGGACGCCAGGTATTTGGGGAGGGCGAGAAATCCCTGCAGCCCCAGCCGGCGAAAATGGATGAGGTCGAGGCTGCGCTGTCCGCAATGTGGGAAACCCTGCTGCAGCGCCCGGGAATGGGATGCGACGACCATTTTTTTGCCAGCGGCGGCAATTCGCTCGCGGCAGTTCAGGTTGCAGCGCTGATTGCCGACCGGTGGCAGATCGAGTTTCCGGTGCGCAGCCTGTTTGAAAATCCCCGTTTGCGCGAGTGTGCCTCGGAAATCAGGCGCCTTTCATTCCGTGGCACCTCCCGGTCGGGAGCAAATGCCCGGCTCATGCCCCTAGTTCCCATTACCCCTTCTTCACCACCCGCATCTCCTGAGCGGCGCGTTCTGCCCTCCTCATCCGTGGATGAGTGCGCCGCCTCCATGGTGCCCGTATCCTTCCCTCTGTCTTTCAGTCAGCAGCGATTGTGGTTCTTCTGGCAACTCGATCCGTCCAGCACCGCCTACCATATCAAGCATGGGCTGCGCATCTCCGGCGCACTGGATGGGGGAAGCCTGCAAGCAGCATTCAACGGGTTGATCAGCAGGCATGCAAGCCTGCGCACGGTTTTCCGTCCGGGGGCGGATGGTTCGGTCGAGCAGATTGTCAAGCCGATGTCGCCTTTCGAGATCGCTTACTCCGACTTGCGGGATATGGTTCCTTCGGCGCGCGAAGCGAAGGCGGCGGAAGCGGCTGACCGGACAATTTCAACGCCTTTCGACCTCACCCAGGGACCGCTTCTGCGCGTGGCGCTGATCCGCATTGCCGAGGACGAGCGCATCCTGGTCATGGTCCTGCATCACATCATCGCGGATGGCGTATCCATGCAGCTCCTCACTGACGAGCTTGCGGCGCGCTATCGTGCAGCCGTAAGGGAGGAGGGTCTGGCCGCACAATATCTTGACGCGCTGCCTGTTCAATACACGGATTATGCGGCGTGGCAGCGAAATTGGCTTGCCGCCGGGGAAAAAGAAAGGCAGCTTGCCTACTGGCAGGATGTTCTCGGCAACGAACATCCGGTCCTGGCCCTGTCCTCCGATCATCCCCGCCAACCGGTTGCGAATTACCGGGCCGCGCGGTGCTCCTTCGATTTGCCGCAGGATGTGCTGACCGGTTTGCGCCAGCTCGCCGGCGGCCGCAACGCAACGCTTTTCATGGCACTGCTGGCCGGTTTCAGTGCTCTGCTGCACCGCTACACCGGGCAGGAAGATATTCGCGTCGGGGTGCCCGTAGCCAACCGCAATCATATCGGAACTGGCCGGGTGATCGGCTTTTTCGTGAATACGCAAGTGCTGCGCGCGCAGGTGCATGGCCGGATGACGCTGACGACCGTGCTGGACCAGATACGGGAGGCAGTGATCGATGCGCAGGCAAACCAGGATCTTCCGTTCGAACAACTGGTCGAGGTGTTGCAGCCGGAGCGCAGCCTGAGCCATAGTCCCCTGTTCCAGGTAACGATCAATCACCTGCTCAGGGACGATCGCGCTCTTCACCAACTCCCCGGACTGAGATTGGCGGATTATGCCCTGGGCGAGCAGGCAGCCCAGTTCGAGCTGACGCTGGAAACGGTCGAGTATCCGGATGGAAGCGTGGGTGCGAGCTTCATCTACGCGGCGGAGCTGTTCGATGCCCCCACGGTGGAACGGCTGGGACGGCATTATGTGCGGATGCTGAGCGCGCTGGCTGAAAATCCGGCAGAGGCGGTAGGCGATATCCGTCTGCTGACCGAAAGCGAGGGCCTGCAGCTTGCTGCATGGGGGCGTCCCGAACCGCAGGCAGAGGTCATCCTGCCCGTCCACCGTCTGATCGAGCAGCAGGCGCAGCAATTCCCTGATGCGTCCGCGATCATCTCCGACGATACGTCAGTGACATACGCCGAGCTCAACCGGCGGGCCAACCGGTTGGCGCATCGGCTCATTCTTCTCGGCGTAGGGCAGGAGGTCAGGGTCGGCGTGTCGATGGAACGATCGGTGGAAATGATCGTGGGATTGCTGGCCGTGCTCAAGGCAGGCGGCGGTTATGTGCCGCTGGACCCGGAATATCCGCGGGAGCGTCTGCACCACATGATGGAGGACAGCGGTATCGGGCTGCTACTGACGCAATCCCATATCAGGCCAAGCATTCCGCAGATGGAGGGGCTCAGCATGCTCGACCTCGATACATTCGATTCGGGCACAGGTGTTGAAACAAACCCGGACGTTTCAGTGCATGACGAAAGCCTGGCCTATGTCATCTATACCTCCGGCTCCACGGGGCTGCCCAAGGGCGTCGCGGTGGCGCACGGATCCCTCTCCATGCATGTCAACGCCATCATGAAGATCTACGACTTGCGCCCCGGAGACCGGGAGCTGATGTTTTTCTCGATGAATTTCGATGCCGCGGGTGAGCAGTGGATGGGTCCCCTCTGCGGGGGCGCTGCGATCGTGCTGTCTTCCACGCATGGATTGGAGAGCGGCCATTTTGCCAGACTGATCACAAGTCATGCGGTAACCACCTTGCATCTGCCTCCCGCGTACCTGAGGCTGCTCCTGCCCTTGATAAAGGAGGGTGGCAGGTCGGTGCGCACCTGCATAGCAGGCGGGGAGGCATGGTTCTCATCGGATCTCGCAGCCGCCCGATCCGCGTTTCCGCATGGTCGTCTGGTCAATGCCTATGGTCCGACGGAGACGGTCATCACGCCGGCAGCATGGATGGCGCCGGCGGACAGCAGTGTCTTTTTGGGCGAATATGCCCCGATCGGACGGCCGGTGGGCGCACGAAGCCTCCATGTGCTCGACGACGACCTCAATCTGGTGCCACCGGGCGCGGCGGGGGAGCTCTATATAGGCGGCTCCGGCCTGGCGCGAGGATATCTCCACCGTGCCGCGCTTACCGGTGAGCGTTTCGTTGCCGACCCCTTTAGCGGAAACGGTGGCCGCCTCTACCGGACAGGGGACCGGGTACGCTGGCGCCTTGACGGGCAACTCGAGTACCTCGGACGCCTCGATCATCAGATCAAGGTACGGGGCTTCCGCGTGGAACTGGGCGAAATCGAGGCGCAACTCCTGAATCAGCCGGGCATACGCGATGCGGTGGTGGTGGCGCAGGAAAACCGCAATGAGACCCGTCTGGTCGCCTATGTGGTCGCTCATGCGGGAATTCTGCTCAACCGGGTCATGCTGAGGGCGGCGCTGGGCGCGGTGCTTCCCGATTACATGCTCCCCGGTTCGTTCGTATTCATGGATGCCCTTCCGGTTACGCCGAATGGCAAGATCGACCGCAAGGCCTTGGCGCTGCCTGAGCAGGCCGTCGAGCATGACTACGAGGCGCCTGTCAGCCAGCTGGAGGTGGCGATCGCGGAAATCTGGTCGGATGTTCTGGATGTGCCCCAAGTCGGCTTGCACAGCAATTTTTTCGATCTTGGGGGTCATTCGCTTCTGCTGATCAAGGTTCAATACCGCCTGCAGGAGCAGCTGAATCTGCGTATCACCATCATCGACCTTTTCAGGCATACCACAGTTGCCGCTCTGGCCAGATTCCTCGGTGAAGCGAAAACGGAAGCAGCGTCCTTGCAGCGCCATCAGGAGCGGGCGCAGCGGCAGAGAGGCACATTCGTTCAGCGCGGGCAGAAAGCAGAGAGGACAAATTGACAAACCATACAGGATATACAGGGGAAATGGACGAAAGAGACGGACTCGACATCGCCATCATCGGTTTATCGGGCCGCTTTCCAGGGGCGGGTGAGGTGAACGCGTTCTGGCGCAACCTGCGCGATGGAGTGGAGTCCATCACTTTTTTCACGGATGAGGAACTGCGCAAGCGGGGGGTGCCGCCAGAATCCCTGGCTGATCCGCTCTATGTCAAAGCAGGAGCCGTCCTCGAAGGCGTCGATCTCTTCGATGCCGCATTTTTTGGTTTTACACCACGTGAAGCGGCTGAAACCGATCCACAGCATCGGCTTTTCCTCGAAGTGGCATGGGAGGCGATGGAAGATGCGGGCTACGATGCCTCGAACTGCAATGAACCCATCGGTGTATACGCCGGCTGTGGCGTCAACACCTATCTGCTGCTGAATCTTTTCTCCAGCGGGCGGTTTTCGGATATGCAGGACATCTCCTCGCTGCAGGCGCTGATGAACGGCAACAACAAGGATTCGATGACGACGACCGTTTCCTACAAGCTCAATCTGCGCGGTCCGGGCATTACCGTTCAGACTGCCTGCTCAACTTCGCTTGCCGCGGTGCACGTCGCCTGCCGGGGATTGCTCAATCACGAGGCGGACATGGCGCTGGCCGGGGGGGTGTGGGTCAACCTGCTGCATGAAGGAGGCTATGTCTATCAGCCGGGCGCGATTCTTTCACCGGACGGGCATTGCCGCGCCTTCGACGCCGATGCCGCCGGTACCGTGATCGGGAGCGGAGTAGGAGTCGTGGTGCTGAAGCGCCTGGAGGACGCTTTGAAGGATGGCGATACCATCCACGCCGTGATCAAAGGCTCGGCCATGAATAATGATGGTTCCGCCAAGATCGGGTACACCGCGCCCAGCGTGGAAGGGCAGGCGGAGGTCATCCTGGCGGCGCAGGCCTTTGCCGGCGTTTCCGCGGATACCATCGGTTATATCGAAGCGCATGGCACCGGAACCACCCTGGGTGATCCCATCGAGATTGCGGCGCTTACCCAGGCTTTTCGTGAAAGCACGGCGCGACGCGGTTTTTGCGGTATCGGCTCAGTCAAGAGCAACGTGGGCCACCTGGACGCGGCTGCGGGCGTAGCGGGCCTGATCAAGACCACACTGTCGCTCAAGCATCGGACATTGCCGCCCAGCCTCAATTTCCGGCAGCCCAACCCGCAGATTGATTTCGCCGACAGCCCTTTCTACGTCAACACCGTTACCAGAGACTGGCCGGCCGGAACGGCGCCGAGACGCGCAGGCGTAAGCTCTTTCGGAATAGGCGGAACCAACGTGCATGTGATCGTCGAGGAAGCGCCGCCCGCGCCGCAGACGAGCCCTTCCCGCGACTGGCAGGTGCTCACCCTCTCGGCCCGCACGCCCCTCGCCCTGGAGGCAATGGTGCATCGCCTGCGCCAGCGGCTGGCCGAAAATGACGGATTGCCGCTCGCCGATATTGCCTACACCCTGCATACAGGCAGAAAGCGCTTCGCTCACGGCGCCATCGCGCTTTGCCGCGACACCGCCGATGCCATCACCCTGCTGGAAACACGTGATACCGATCGTTTTCTCACCCGGGAGGTGACGGCGGAAAAGCCGGCGATTGCTTTCCTTTTTCCAGGCCAGGGAGCGCAATACGTCGACATGGCGCTCGACCTGTACCGGGACGAACCGGTTTTCCGCCAGGAACTGGACCACTGCCTGGAACTGCTGGGACGGCATCTCGATTTTGAGTTGCGAACCCTTCTTTATCCCGATCCTGATTTCGTCTTGCAAGCGGAAAAGCCGGCAGAGGAGGCGGATCTCGGGAAGGGTACGGCCAGGGCCCGCTGCGCGGCCCGACTGGAGCAAACGGAGGTGGCGCAGCCGGCGCTGTTCGCCGTGGAGTATGCGCTTGCCCGTCTATGGATGTCCTGGGGCACTCAGCCTGAGGCGATGCTGGGACACAGCATCGGCGAGTACGTTGCCGCCTGCCTGGCGGGCGTTTTTTCCCTGGAAGATGCGCTGCGTCTGGTCATCCTGCGCGGCCGGCTGCTGCAGGGAATGGAAAAAGGCGCGATGCTGGCCGTGATGTTGCCGGAAGAGGAAATGACCTCCTATCTCGATGGCGGCTGCAGCCTTGCCGCGATCAACGGTCCGGAGCTGTGTGTTCTCTCAGGCAGGCTGGAAGCGATCGAACAGGCGGAAGCCAGTCTCGGGGACAAGGGCGTCGTCACGCGCCGGCTGCATGTATCCCACGCGTTCCACTCCCCGATGACCGAGCCTGCGCTGCCCGTATTCGCGGCCATGGTTTCCGCCATCAAGCTGAATCCTCCGGGCATTCCTTTTCTTTCCAATCTCAGTGGCGACTGGATCACAGCGCAGGAAGCGACGGATCCGGATTACTGGGTCCGCCATATGCGCGGGACGGTTCGCTTCCATGGCGGGCTGAGCGAACTGCTGAGCAACCCAAGACGCGTTCTTCTGGAAGTAGGACCGGGCGAAACGCTGACGAAACTGGCGGGACGGAATCCAAATTTGAGAAGGGAGCACGCCGTGATTTCGTCCCTGCCTCATCCCGACAGGATCAAATTCGCCCGCCAGCACTTTTATCTTGCCGTCGGCAGGCTCTGGCAGAGCGGAGCGACCATCGACTGGGCAAGCTTCCACGCCCATGAGCGCCGCCAGCGGGTATCGTTGCCCACTTACCCGTTTGAACGGCAGTCCTACTGGGTGAAATCGACAGGCAGGCACGAAATGGGAGACGGAAGCATGAAAACCGCTACCGATATGGCAAAAATTACCGGGCCGGGAAACAGGAGCGGGCGCTTGGACGCCACCAGGATCGACAGCTGGCTTTATGCGCCTTCCTGGCGACGCAGCGATGATTTTGTGGCGAATGATGCTCCCTCGTGCCAGGGTGGCGCCGTGCTGATTTTCATGGATATGCATGAGCCGGGAGAGGCGCTCGCCGCACATTTCCGGACGCTGGGCATCGAGCCGGTAACGATTTTTCCGGGTCGCTCGTTCGCGCGTCAGGACGGGCGTCGCTATGAAATCTCGCCTGGCCGGCGTCAGGACTACGACCAGCTGCTGCACGGCCTGCGAGAGGAGGGGAAGTCCATCGGCCACGTATTTCACCTGTGGAGCCTGACCGGGGAAAATGAGGCGAGGTCCCTGGCCGACAGTCAGGCCAGGAATTTCTTCAGCCTGTTCTACCTGGCTCAGGCGCTGGAGGATAACAGGGCGCTCATTCGTTCCGGTTCGAAGGTGCAGATGACCGTTGTCACCAATCAACTGGAGGATATCACCGGTACTGAATCACTTCGTCCGGAAAAGGCGAGCGTGACAGGCCCCTGCAACGTCATTCCCCAGGAATATTCATGGTTTTCATGCCGCCTGATCGATATCGAGCTCAGGCGCGGCGATGCGGCGGCGCTCGCGCGCGTGGTCGGGCAGATCATTGCCGAATCCCGGGCTGATACGGTTTCATCCACCGTCGGCTACCGGGGGGCTCATCGCTGGATCCAGACTTTCGAGCCCATCCAGTCTCAGGCAAAAACTCCTTCCTGCCTCAGGCAGTCCGGGGTGTATCTCATCACCGGCGGGCTGGGAGGCATAGGCTTGACGCTGGCGGAACATCTTGCCCGCACCCGCAAGGCAAGGCTTGTGCTGCTGGGCCGCTCCGCCATTCCCGCGCGCGAGCATTGGCAAAGGTTGATCTCCGATCCGGGCGGGCCGGAACCCGTGCGCCACAAGATCGAAAAAATTCTGTACCTGGAATCGCTGGGGGCGGAGGTGCTGGCATTGCAGGCGGATGTCGCGATCGAAGCCGAACTGCGGTCAGCGGTGACTCAGGCATGGGCGCGCTTCGGTGTCATTCATGGCGTGATCCATGCGGCGGGCGAGGTCGGAAACGGCCTGATTTCGGCAAAAACGGAGGAGATGGTCGAAAGGATATTTGCTCCAAAGCTGCAAGGAACCCGCGCGTTGCAGGCGGTATTCGGGGATGTGCCGCTGGATTTCCTGCTTTTATGCTCCTCCCTCGCCTCGATCGCGGGAGGACTCAACAAGGTGGATTATGCCGCCGCCAATGCCTATCTCGATGCCGTCGCGCGTGCCGCGTCCCGGGAATCGCTCTTTCCGGTGATTTCGGTGAACTGGGACAGCTGGCGGGAGGTCGGGATGGCGGCGGATATGACGATGCCCGAGGGGGTGGGAATCGCGCCGGGCGAGGGAGTGGAGGTGTTCGAGCGCATTCTGAGCGGCAGGATGAGGCCGCAGATCATCGTTTCCACTTTCGATCTGGACGCGCGGCTCAGCCAGACGCAAGAAGATTTGATTACCGATTCGTTTCCGCATCATCCGGACCAGGAGCAACAGGAGAAAGAAGCGAAAAGCCAGTACCCACGCCCGCCCTTGGGGACCGTTTTTGTTTCGCCGGAAAGCGAACTGGAACAGACCATCGCGGATATCTGGCGAAATCTGCTGGGAGTGGATGCGGTCGGCATCCACGACAACCTGTTCGAACTCGGGGGCGATTCGCTCCTTGGAATCCAGCTTCTATCGAGAGTGCGATCGGCTTTTGGTGTCGCCTTGCGTCCAGCGGATTTTTTCAGGCTTCCCACTGTTTCAGCGCTGGCCGAGCTGGTAGAGGCAAAACTGCTCGACGAGATCGAGTGCGCATGATGGACGGTTCCTTTCATGACTGCTGGATTCTCGCAACCGGTTGCCGATTGCCATGACGCATAGCAGCGATCTGGCGCAAAGGCGCGCGCGCCTGACACCGGAGCAGCGCGAGAAGCTGGCGCAGCGTCTCGCCGGCATCCGTGCTCCAGAACAGAGCGAGCCGGCCATCGCGCCTCGTGATCCGCGGCAGCCAGCGCTGCTTTCCTATGCACAGCAGCGTCACTGGTTTTTGTGGCAGCTGGAGCCGGAGAGCACGGCCTATCATTTGAGCGGCGGGTTGCGGCTTTCGGGTCGTCTGGACATGGAAGCACTGCGCTGGAGTTTTGAGGCGCTGGTTGCGCGGCACGAATCGCTGCGCACGGTATTTCGTGCGACGGAGGAGGGGTTGTCCGAGCAGGTGATCGAGGCGGAAGGGAAGGTAGAGATACCGGTGATGGATTTTTCCCATATTCCGGCTGGGCAGCGGGAGGGGCGGGCGCTGGAAGAAGCGGGGCGGATATGCGCCACGCCTTTTGATCTTACGCGAGGTCCGCTGCTGCGGCTGGCGCTTCTTCGTCTTTCGGGAGAAGAGCACCTGCTGGTGGTCGTGATGCACCACATCATATCGGACGCCTGGTCCAACCACATTGTCGTTCACGAATTTGCCGCCCACTATCGTGCGCGGACAGAAGGACAGGGGGGGGGAGTCTCCCTTCCGGCGCTTCCCATCCAGTATGCCGACTATGCGATATGGCAGCGCAACTGGCTGGAAGCGGGAGAAAAGGAGCGGCAACTGGCCTACTGGCGCAGCCAGCTGGGAGAAGAGCACCCGGTACTGCAACTGCCTTCCGATCATCCAAGGCCGTCCATTGCCCGCTACCGGGCGGCGCGTCACACTTTCGACCTGCCGGCTGCGCTGGTGGCGGGTTTGCAGCGCCGGGCCTGGAGCCAGGGCGCGACCCTCTTCATGGCCTTGCTGGCGGGTTTTCAGGCATTGCTGCAGCGCTACACCGGGCAGGACGACATCCGGGTGGGCGTGCCCATCGCCAACCGCCACCGGGCGGAAATCGAGCACGTCGTGGGTTTCTTCGTCAATACCCAGGTGCTGCGCAATCGCATCGATCCCCGCATGCCGCTCAGTCTCGTGCTGGACCAGGCAAAGGAAGCGTCGCTGGGCGCCCAGACCCATCAGGACCTGCCGTTCGAACAGCTGGTCGAGGCGCTGCAGCCGGAGCGCAACCTGAACCAGAACCCGCTGTTTCAGGTCATGTACAACCACTTGCGCGAAGACCGCCGTACCCTGGAGCAGTTGCCGGGGCTGGTGGTGGAAGACCGGGAACTGGGCGAGCACGCGGCCCAGTTCGAGCTGACGCTCGATACGGTCGAGCGTCCGGACGGCAGGGTGGAGGCCACGTTCACCTATGCGGCCGAGCTGTTCGAAGCGGACACCATCCGGCGCCTGGGCGGGCACTATCTCCATCTTCTTCGGCAACTGGCCGAACATCCCGGTCAGAGCCTGTGCGAGCTCGACCTGTTGAGCGAAGGGGAGTGGTTGCAGCTTAAGGGTTGGGGGGTCAATGAGAGGCGTTATGGGGATGTTGAGCTTGTGCACCGGCTGATCGAGCGGCAGGTTGAAGTTCAGCCGGAAGCGGTTGCGCTGATTTTTGGGGATGTG
>CAYXQR010000042.1:0-4765 GCA_964466955.1 uncultured Nitrosospira sp. | reverse complement strand
GTAAACCCAGGTCAGGAGTTCCGGTTTTTTTCCTGATTTCTCATTGCCGGCAGTCCAGGCCTGCCCTTCCCATATGCGGTCCGGACGCTGCGATAACGGTAACAACACGCACCATTTACCCTGACTGGGCAAGGTCTGTTGCAAACGTACATAAGCCGCTTGTTGCGTCGGGTCGGAATGCGCGTCTATTCTTGCCAGCCATCGGGTGGGCATTTTTACCATGCTATAAGCCGACACTCCCTTCGCCCATGACTCCAGATGCCCGTCAACCCACTTTGCCAGCATGATTTCGCTTGTTTCTTCGCCCAGGCGGGATGGTGTTTTGACATCACTCCACCAGTCGTCAATCTCACCACGCGTGTAGCCACCATCTATTTTCAGGGTATTGAGCTGCGCCAGACTTGCTTCGGATATTTCCTGCCCCTCTGCCTTTAGGGCGTTTCTGGTGAACGATTCAGGCAGGATTTCTTTTCCGGAAAACACGGTTTCGATCATTTTCCTGGCATCCGCCGGCATAGTGAAGCTGCTGTTCTGCAATACCTTTGCCGTTAACCATAGCTGCCCATGATTCACATAAACATGCTGAGCTTTCTCGAATGCAGCAGCGTACCAGTCCGCCTTTGGCTGTTCTGTCCATTCCGGCCCGTATACCCACAGGCATGGGGCTGGCCGCTGATCCTTTGCGTCAGTTGCAGGCAAACGGTTGCCCTGGGTATCGCGCACATGCCGCTGCAATCGCCCTGCCCGTTGCAGTACACGATCTATCGGCGCGAGATCGGTAATCAGGACATCGAAATCCAGATCCAGAGATTGTTCTGCGACCTGGGTGGCAATCATCAAGCGCCCTTGCCGATCCTGGCGATTGCTGTCGCCGCCAAATGATCTCAATACCTGCGCCTCTTTCTCCAGTCTGTCCCGGAGGGCAAAGCGCGCATGAAATAACGTGATCTTTTCGCGGGGAATGATTTTGGACACGCGTTCGTAAGCGGCCATCGCGTCTGCAACAGTATTGCGAATCCATCCCACACATTGGCCTTTTTGCATGGCGGCATCAATATGCGAGAAAACTTTTTCAAGATCGGCTTCGTAATGTACCTGCACCGTGCGCGAAACACAGGGCCGTGAAGCCAGCTCATCTTCCACCAGGACTGGCTGGTCATCATGCCAGCAGGTTGCAAGCGGGTAGGCATCCGAAGTCAACGCCGGCGCAGAGGCTCGATGACGGCCTCTGGCATAAGCGTTGAGCAACGCCTGCTTCGTATGTCCAGGCAGCGTGGCCGACAATAAAATTGCAGGTCCTCCAGTGCGGGCATGGAACTCCAGCAATACTTCCAGCACGCCTTGCATATAAGCATCGCAAGCATGCACCTCATCAACAATCAGCACTTTATTGAACAGGCCCAATAATCGGAGAGACTGGTGTTTGCTGTGCAAAACAGCCAGCAGTGCCTGGTCTATCGTTCCTATTCCGGCGGAGGCCAATAACGCCCGTTTGCTATGGTCAGCCAGCCATGCGCTGCACCGGGCCGAGGCAGTTTCATCCTGTTGGTCTGCATCCTGTTCGGGTGACACGCCACGTAAAATGGAAGCGGCAAATTCTTCCACCAATTTTTTATGACCGTGCGCCAGCACCAGATTGGCGTTACAGGCAAAAAGCTTTCTATAAACTTCAGCCAGGCGCTTATACATGGCATTTGCCGTCGCCATGGTCGGCAAGCCAATAAAAAAACCTTCTCCCAGACCCTGGCTCATCAAACGATAAGCCAGCATGATCGCGGCTTCGGTTTTTCCCGATCCTGTCACATCCTCCAGCAGATAAATTTGCGGTACTTGCGGAATGTCTACTGACACTGCCCATTGTTGCAATGGCGAGGCCTCTTGAATCTTCTGAAACAAATCCTTGAGAGCGTGTCCTTTTACAATGGAGGATGGTAAGACGCCTGAATCGGTTAATGCTGCAGCAGCCTGATTTTTTGAATATTCCCAATATTCTTCCAAAATCATAGAGGGAGCTTTATATGGAAAATAGCGGGTATTCGAACCGATCCAGTCTGCCAGTACCGTGGCTCCCGCAAACCACCACGACAGCATTTCGGCGGTGATTTTAAATTCTTGATTGGCAGGAAGGCTCCTGGCTTGTTTTGTAAGCAGCAATCTGGCCATCGCCTGCACAAACTCTGCGGCCGTCTGCTTGTCTTCCCTTCGGAAAAAACCGTCCACATTGCCACTTGTCCTGGGTGGCATGCCATGATGTCCGGTTACAGCTGACAGCCAGCATTTAAGACTGCGCTGGGTGGGGCGTGAATCATCGACGCCAATTCTCTGCAACACATCATCCACGAGATATTCGTCCCACAACCAGAAGCCCAGAGAGTCATGGCGTTCGCTGTATATTTTGCTCGGATTCGGCTCTCGTTTCTGCAACGCCAGAATCAAATCGGGCCGCTGTGCTTGAAATGCCTCGCTAAACTTCCCCAAGTCATGCAACGCCAACAGGAAACCAGACCATGACAAAAAATCGTGTTCTGAACAGTTCAGCAACTTGCAGCAGGATTCAAGCAACGCAGATTCCTGTAGATAAGCCATACCTACCGCCGCCACGTCCAGGCTGTGATAGACGAGTGGATGCCACTTTTGTTCGTGCGGATAAACTGGGTCAGCCTTGCCCCAGTAGTTGAAAATCCTGCTTTCTGTTCGCTCCATAATTTGTTTTTTTGTTGCCAACTCTCGATCGTCGTAGCGTTAGATCATAACGTCAGCCTGCGGCCTGTTCTTTAGTGATGATTCCCACAAAAACCCCGGCTGGGTTAAGAATGATCTGATAGAGAGCCAATCATAAGATCAAATCCATGCCTGGTGATTGAATCGCCCCGATTCTGGCGGAAGCCTCCAGCTTAATTTCGGTGCAAGTATCCCCGGCTTTTGCCGGGGATACTTGCACCGAATTGACGCCAGGCAATCCCGCAGATGTTTTCCTTTTCCTTTACTTTGCCGTCGTAGCTGCTATAAAAAATCTACCAGTCAGCATTAAATCATCATCAGGGCAGCAATACACAGGGATGGGGTGGAAGATCCCGCACGACGGACTACAGGGACTACCGGGAGCACGGGGATTATTGGCCGATTGAAACCGAGCAGTACAAAATGCCTCGAAGTCTCGCGGCCGCGCTGTCCGGCGCCGGTCTTGAGGCGACCCTTCGTGTGAGGCGACCCTTTATGGCTTGCGCGTTCGGTCCGGAACGGGCGAGTCGCGAGCGGGCTTGATCGCATTACGAATCGGGGGAACACATGATTTTTCACGGGAGGGTCGTCCCGGCGGATGGAAGCGCCGGCCCTGGCGGCTGGAGCGCATACCGGCTCGTTCTCACGCATACCGCGGCGGTCGACGGCGTGCCCAGGTCGCTCGAACGTTCGATCGCCATTCGCGACGACGGCGGTTATTCTCTCGATCCCGGCGACCCGGTCCCTGCCGATGCCTCCCTCTCTGTTGTCAGCCCCGAGGGGCAGACCTTGGCGCGCAGGGAATTTTCATCGCTGGTCGCGGAAGGCACGGCCAGTCTGGCGCCATTCCCCGTCGATCCGCGCGACCTCGACCTGGTCATCGACCCTGCTGCCGAGCCGGTGGATCAGCGCGCCCGCGTCTCCGGCCGCGTCTTTGTCGCCGCGGGCGCATCCAGCAACCACTCGGCCGCAGCGGAACTCGAAGTCAGGGTTTTCGGCGCCTCGGGCGACGGCGCCGCATTCGCTCCGCTCTTTTCGGGCGTCACCGACCGGAGCGGGTACTTCGCCGGTCCGGTGCAGCGGCGGCGTCTGACCGCGGCATTCGCGGAAACCGGAGTTGGCGCGGCCCTCGTGCGCCACACGATCCAGATCACGCCCGGGAACTGGCTGCCCGAGCCCGTGCTCCTGTTCATCGACGCGCCGGCGACGACCGGCGATGACGGGGACTGCGGATGCGAGGCGCCTCCGCCCCCGACGCCCGGCCCCACGGAGCTCGCCGAGCACGGAGAATCGTTCTCGACCGACCTGGGCGCGGGCTGCCCGGATTTCACGGTGCCCAATCGCACGCTGGAAGAGTTCGATTTCTTCAAGATCGTCCGAACGACCGATCCAGCGATCATGGGCCTCACCCTTCCCGATACGGTACGCAACGAGCTCGATCTGCCGCAGGTCGCTTCCCTGGCGTTCGATCGCGGCACGCTGGCGCAGGCGGTCGGGGCGTCAGCCATCGCGGTGCAGACGGCCCCGCGGCCGCCCGCCGCGGAGCTTGCGGTATCGTCCGACCTGCGGCGGACCTCCGCTCCGTCCGCGGAGGGCGCCCTGGCGATGGCCCGCCTCGCCACCGTTGCGGCGAACCCCGGCGCCGTGGCGGCCGCCGCGCTCGCCGACACCGGCATAGCCGATTACATCGACGTCAGCCCGCTTCAGTCCTCGGGCGTGCGCCGGGCCGCCGAATGGGGCGATTCCGTCGAGGAAGAGGCGCTGCAGGCCGCCGTGCGTGAGGCGGTGGCGAAGATCCCGCCGGCCGCGCTGAAGGCCGCGCTGGAGGATCCCGACGGCTTCACCCCGGAAGGGTTGATGACGCTGCAGCGCAGGGTCTCCGCCAGAGCGCTGAGGGATTACCTGAACTGGCGCATCAAGCCAGTGGCGAACCGGGGCGAGCTGAATGAGAACAATCTCGTCGACTGGGACTTCACGCCTGAGTTCTATCAGGCAACTTCCATCGCCCATGGACACATTCTTCATTTCAAACAAGAGTGGCGCG
>CAYXQR010000041.1:0-42467 GCA_964466955.1 uncultured Nitrosospira sp. | reverse complement strand
CCCACGAAATTGCTGTTCGCCAAAAGATTGGAACGATTCGAGTTTAGGCTGCGTAGCAGTGGAAAACAGAAAGGTAACTCCATAATGGGTCGCCAAGAGGTTTATTACATCAGTAATGGGTTGAAGGAATTCTCGGGGAAGTAACTGAGCTTCATCCAATACGACTACGCTATTTACGATATTGTGCAGCTTGCGGCAGCGGCTCGTACGGGCGGCGAACAAGGATTCGAAGAATTGGACATTAGTAGTTACGATTATTGGGGCATCCCAGTTTTCTGTTGCCAGGCGAGAACGGGCATTTTCATTTATATCAGGGTCCAGGTTGGCATGATGCTCGACTACATTTTCACCAAATATCTCACGAAATATCTCTGCCGTTTGCTCGATGATACTGGTATAAGGAATAACGTAAATCACCCTCTGCTTGTTATTGGTGCACGCATGCTCCAGGGCGAAAGCCATGCTTGCCAGTGTCTTGCCTCCACCGGTAGGTACCGTGAGAGAGAATAAACCCGGTGCATGAGCCGCCTTATCACGGCACTGATTCAAAATATCACTACGGATCGCGTTTATCGGCGTCGGATCAGCTTCGGATAATTTTTGCTCCATGTACTGATTGAAATAAAGCAATAGACTGGGCAAATCACCATAGCCTGCACGGATGGCGGATTTTTCTCCATCCATAAAGGATTCCGTATCCAGAAAATCTGCATCCACCAGGCAAGAAAAGAGCATGCGCAGCCATAACGCCAATCCACTCACTCCCCCCAGCGGCTTGCTGGAAAGTGCTATATCTGGATGGGTTATAGCGACAGAAATTTTGGATAGCGGCAAGTTATCCAAGTGGTCTTTTTCAGACAATCGGAATGATAGTGCACCGACTCCGGTTTCTACTGAAAACCAATCCGGTAACCCCGCGTGATGGCCAGCGATGAGATAGGCCAGAAGGGTTCCTTTTGCGCCCAGCTTTTCGTGGGCGTAAATTGCACCTGCCGAAGAATGATTGACTTTCCCTGGTAAACCCTCAATATGTGCATCCTGACGCTCAAATCCACTGGTTAATCTTATGTAGCGCTGGAAATCAGCAGAGTATTTACCAAGGTCGTGCCATAAACCAGCTAGTTCAGCCCAATCACGTGCACCGAATGTGTTTGCAAAAGTACCCGCCTTGCGAGCAACTTTCTGCAAATGCTCTTCCAACGAATGTTCCCGCCAATTGCCATCGACCTCCTCTTTTACGTGGGCCAATATTCTTTGGATCGTCATATCTTATTTAGTATCAGGTCGTTGGCTGTATTTTTGACTACTACGGGATTATTCAATTTTCATATTGAAAAATTCTCCTATACTATGTTGTACCATCAGTATTTACCTGGCAATTGGACCAAAGTACGATCTGTAATGGTTGAAGCCGGTTATGAACCCTTCCCTGAACGCTGCCAGCGTTTATTATTCGTCAATTTGCAGGTTGCCCCGTCATTACTTGTAATGAAAGTCACGAGTAAAGATATCCTGTTGAAACCATTACATCCATCCGATCAAATACCTCATCGGGATTGGAATACTCTCGTCCCAGTCGGAGTAAGATGCCTCTTCTTAAAATACCTTTCCCCGCACCTGCCAAGCTTGACCTTCAAGCGGATCAGCATGTAATGTTCGCCCCTTGTTGATCGAGCGGCGGAATTCCATCATTGAGTACTGATCCCAACGCGGACGAGCTTCTTCACGGCATCCTCAAGCAGGTTTCGCGCTCGTTCTACCTGACGCTGAATGTGCTGCCGGACGGGGTGCGCCAGCAGATGGGGCTGTCATATCTGTTTGCGCGCGCTGCCGACACGATCGCGGATACCGATCTGATCGACCGGACGCAGCGCCTGAAGTATCTCCATCAGTTCCAGGCGCAATTCACGCCGGGGGGGGTCGACTGGGATGCCATTCGGGAGATCCAGGTCGCGCTTGCTCCCCATCAGAAGGACTCGGCGGAAAGCGTTCTTCTGCAAAGGCTGGAGGACTGCCTGAGGCTCTACGAAGACTATTCGGCCGATGACCGCGAACGTATCCAGTGGCTGATGAGCGTGCTGCCCAAGGGGATGGAAATGGACCTGACCCGTTTCCCCGGCGAGTCGAGCGGAGAACTGGTGGCATTGTCCACGATGGATGAACTGGACCAGTACACGTATTACGTGGCCGGATGTGTCGGAGAATTCTGGACACAGATGGTCTGCGCGCACCGGCCGGGCATGGGGGGATGGAATGTCGCTGAGAAATCCGCCATCGGGGTGAGATTCGGCAAGGGTCTGCAACTGACGAATATCGTCAAGGATATCGCGCGTGACCTGCATCGCGGCCGCTGCTACGTGCCCGAATCGCTCCTTGCCGACGCCGGGCTGAAACCGGCCGATCTGCTGATCGCATCCAATCTGCCGAGGTTCAAGCCTGTCCTGGATCGGCTGATTGCGCTTGCGATGGAGCATCTGGACCAGGGTTGGGCATATACGATGTCGATCCCTGTTTCAGAGATCCGGCAGCGGCTGGCCTGCATATGGCCGATCATCCTCGCGGGCGAAACGCTGAAGCGCGTGGCGGCTTCGCCTGACTTGCTGAACCCTGAGGTGAATGTCAAGGTGCCCCGCAGCATCGTGTATCGGGTAATGGCTGCGACCACGCTGACGTGTGCCAATGCATTTGTCGCGACTTCTTTCTGGAACCGTCTTCGAGAACAGGTTGTCTGAATCTCTGCCTGAACCATAGATGGGCAAATACCACCTTAGCCGCCACCTCGCCGTTCAGCAGACAGTTGATCAACCTCTGCAAGAGATTCATCGTGAATTGCCCCGCCACAAGCCAGACTGACAACCCCATGATCGATTCATCGTCATGACAACGGCTCCTTCCGCTGGCGGACTGATCACCGGCTTCGGGCGCTGGATCGATGCCAACATATTCTCTCTGGGCCGGGAGATGCGTCTGTCTTATCTGCCGCCGCTCATGGTCTATGTCGCCGCGGGCATCTCGGGATTGACGAGCATTGTCGGCACGTTTTATGTGAAAGAGCGTCTGGGGCTTTCCGCGGAATTTCTGGCGGCGCTCGGATTCTGGATGATGCTGCCATGGGCATTGAAGATGCCGCTCGGCCATCTGGTCGACCTCATGTGGCGCTGGAAGGGCTTGCTGGTATACCTGGGCGCGACGCTGATCGCGCTGAGTCTGCTGATCATGATCGGGCTGCTGAGCCACCTCGACGAGATGAGGGCAATTGCCAGCGTGGAAGCGTGGTATGTCACTTCGGCGATGCTCGCACCCATCGGTTATGTGCTCCAGGATGTGGTAGCGGACGCGATGACGGTCGAAGCCGTGCCGCGGGTGGATGCGGACGGACAGCCAATCGGGCTCGAAAATCGCAAGTCCATGCATGTCACCATGCAGACACTTGGCCGCGTAGCCATCATCAGCGGCGGCATCCTCGTTTCCATAGTGAATGTCTATGTGTTGCAGGGCGTGGGTGCGCTGCCGGAGGCGCAGAAAGCCGCGGCTTACCTGTTCGTCTATGAACTGGCCCTGATTATTCCCGTGGTCTCCATTGCCGGCGTCCTGTTCGCTTCCTGGCTGCGGCGACGCGATCTGGCGCGGCTCACGTCGCAGGGGCATAACCGGCAGGAGGCTGAAGCCCTGCTGGGCGGCCATGCGGAGCCTCCACCGGTCAACTGGTGGATACTCGGCGGCGGGTTCGCCTTTACCGCTGTATCCCTGAGTGTGGGCTTGAGCCAGATTCCAGGCGCGGAAGAAATCATCTTTCTGGTTTCCATGGCAATCGTGCTGTTCCTGATGTGGCGCCTGACCGGCGAACTGGAACCGGAAGCACGCAACGTGCTGGTGGGAACGGCGGTACTGATTTTCATCTTTCGGGCCATACCGGGACCGGGCGCCGGCTCGACCTGGTGGATGATAGACGGCCTTGGGTTCGATCAGCAGTTCCTGGCCCTGCTGTCGCTGATCGGCTCGACGCTGACGCTGGCGGGCATGTTCATCTTCCGCCGCTTCATGGCCGAACGTTCGATCGCCTATATCATCGGCGCGCTGACCATCGCGGGGACCTTCCTGTCGCTGCCGATCATCGGCATGTACTTCGGCCTGCACGAATGGACTGCCGCGCTGACCGGCGGCGTGGTGGACGCGCGGTTCATCGCCGTGATCGATACCGCGCTGGAATCGCCGCTGGGACAGATCGCGATGATCCCGATGCTGGCATGGATCGCCAACTCCGCTCCCGACCGGCTCAAGGCAACTTTTTTTGCAGTAATGGCCTCGTTTACCAATCTCGCTCTGTCCGCTTCCCAGCTGGGAACGAAATATCTGAACCAGATTTTTGTGATCACGCGTGAAATCAGGGAAGCGGGCACAGGCGAGATAACGGTTCCCGCCGACTACAGCGAACTCGGCACGCTGCTGATCACAGTGACGCTGATCGGCTTCGCGCTGCCTATGCTATCCATCCTGCTGATCAAGCATTCGCGCTTCCGGAATGCATGATTTCGCAGTGCCATGGCAGCATAAACGCATGACGCAATACGCAAGTATGACGAATAATATCCCGGGCTGGCTCGAACGCACTTCGGGTCTGAATGAATGCCCTGGACACTTCCATATCTGCTGATGCGTTATATTGTTCCGGCATCATGGCTTGACAATCACTCTTCTGAACTACATCATTCTCTGAGGAACGAGAGACGAGAGGCGCGAGAGATAGAGAGGTAGCCTGGAACACTGCCAATATTGCAGGATCGTGTCTCATCTTTTACATCTTTTACATCTTTGGATGATTCCGGAGATTGCTTTCTTAAGACTATCCCGGAGCGGTGAGCAACATGCAATCAACGCGGCAACAAAAAGGCGGCACTGACTGGTTTGCTGTGCTGCTGACAATCGTATTCGTGGCGGCCATGGCGTACTGGCTATGGCGCGCGTATGCCCAGGTCAATCTGGAAATCGGACTTGCGTGCCGCATGCCTGAATCCCTGGCATGCACATCCGCCAAGGCGCGCTATACCGACAGTTTCATCGGGGCCTGGCTGTCGCAGATGTTTCCCTGGATTCTTCCATTCATCCCCGCATTTATTTACGTGATCTTTTTTCGCTGGCTGCGCAGGAACAGGCCAGCCTGATGCCATCAGGCCTTCCTCTCGGGCATCACAGGTCGGTACCTTGCGCTGTTCCCTTGCGCACCCTGGTTTCCATATGGCTTCCGCGCTCAATCCCATGCTTCGCGCCATTCCCAGGGCGGCTTCGCGTAAGGATCAGCCCATAATCCGCGCTTGGCCGCCTGCGCTTCCTCCTGCAATGGGACCAGGCTGGGGTCTTTTATGTAATGATCGTATACCCAGGCCATGCCCCGCCTCACCTGCTCCTCTCCGGCCTCCACATTCCCGCAACGTACCCTGGCAAACATGCGCCCATATTCATCCTTTCCAACGGGCGTCACGATGACCTCTTGCCAGAAGCAGAGGTCAGAGAGGGATTGGCTCGCGCGGGTACCGTAGGGCTGATTTCTTTCCGGCGCATCGACTCCAGCCAGACGCACCCTTATCCATTCCTTGTCTGCCACAATAGTGAGATTATCACCGTCGGTGATGTGGATCACCTCGCCGTGAAAGGCGGCATCACCCTTGCTGTGCAAAAGTGGAAAACGATAAAAGCGACGCAAGAACAAGCAATGCCGGGTGCATTGAATCTGTCCGGTAAAGATAACCAGGACACGCATTATAGCGCCCGTTCAACGCATGGCATTCAGCCAATGACAGGGCCGAACCCTTCGGAACGAGGATGCCGGATCGATTCAGAATTCTTCCGCTTGCGCGCCCGTCAGGAGCAGTTCCCCTTGTTGCAGGGCAGGTTCATTCGAGGAGGCATGACTGGGGGTGAGGGCACTGGCACGAACACCCAGCAGGCGCAGCCTCTGCTTCAGCGGGACACGCCGCAGGCATTCTTCTGCCGCCCGGCGGATACCAGCGGCATCGGCGGCCGAAAATGGCAATGTAATATCGCGGGTGACGGTGCTAAAGTCCGCATACCTCAACTTGATGCTGACGGTACGCGCCACATATCCCTTCTGCTGAAGATCCCGTGCCAGGTTTTCACACAGGCCGGTAAAGATTGCCGACAGGATCGGGCGGTCATGGCGGGCATGCAGGTCCCGTTCGAAAGTGGTTTCGCGGCTGATCGACTTCGGTTCGGCGTGGGTGACGACAGGACGTTCATCGAAGCCATGCGCCACCTGATGCAGCCAATGGCCGTAGCTTCGGCCAAAGTGGGTCTGCAAAAAAAGAACATCGACGCGCGCCAGGTCGGCGATGGTGATAATGCCTGACGCTGCCAGTTTCTGGCTGGCCTTGGGGCCGATTCCATTTACTTTCCTGACTGGAAGCGGCCAGACCTTGGCAGGAATTTCTGCAGGATCCAGAATGGTGAGCCCATCCGGTTTTTCCAGATCCGAGCAAATCTTGGCCAGCAGCTTGTTGCAGGATACGCCGATGGAACAGGAAAGCCCGGTGCTTTCTCTCACCGCCTGTTTGATCCGCCGGGCAAGCACCGCCGTATCCTCTGCGAGTCCGCTCAGGTCGATGTAGATTTCATCGATACCATGGTCTTCGATATGCGAGGCAATCTCCGCAACTGCTGCTTTGAACAGACGCGAATAATGGCGATAGGCCTGAAAATCGGCGGGAAGCAGGATGGCCTGGGGAGCAAGCTGAGCCGCCTTCATCAGCCCCATTCCCGAGGAAACACCAAAAACACGCGCTTCATAAGTGGCAGTCGTCACCACGCCCCGGCCCAGGTAGTGCTCCAATTTTGCGAAACGCCGGCTGCCATCCTTGAGGAGCACGGGTTGCCGGTCGCTTCGCCCTCCGATCACGACAGGCAGTCCGCGCAACTCCGGATAACGCAGCAGTTCGACAGATGCATAAAAAGCATCCATATCCAGATGAGCAATGCGTCGGTTCACATCGTGCTGCCGGTCAGATCAGAACAGGGGTGCCGGAAATTGCTTCTGCGGGGATCATGCGTCGCACTGCACCCAGCGCCCGGAGTCGCCGGTACTCCCACTCAAATTTTGCGCAGTGTCATGAGTGGCGGAGTGGAAAGCGCGGTACGGGTTCCCAGCAGTCCGGCAACCGTCACTCCCATCATCCCCGTAATCACTCCGCTTACCCATATCCACGGATTGAAGGTATAGGTCAGGTTCAGGGCATGTTCGCCGACCACGTATCCCAGCGCGCTGGCGCCCGCTGCCGCAAACAGGCCGGCAAGGCCACCCAGTATCGCAAATTCCGCAGCCCAGGCCCGGGCGAGCTGTCTGCGATTGGCACCCAGCGTACGAAAAATGGCCGCCTCGTATATTCGTTCGTCCTGAGTCGAGACAATGGCCGCATACAGTACTGCCAGACCCGCCAGCAGCGTAAACAGAAAAACAAACTCGACCGCTTTCGTCACCTGCCCGATCATCTTCTGCACCTGAGAGATGATTGTGGCCACATCCAGCACGAGCAGGTTGGGAAAATCTCTGACGAGCTGATTCGTCACTTCCATCTGGTGGGGCGGCAGGTAAAAACTGGTGATATAGCTTGCCGGGTAATTATCCAGCAGACCCGGCGGGGTTACGACGAAGAAGTTGACGCGAAACGAATCCCAGTTCACTTTGCGGAAACTGGTCACTTTGGCGGAAAATGTGCTGCCCGCCACATCGTAAGTCAGCAGGTCGCCCAGGTGAATCCCGACTGTTTTTGCGATATCCTCCTCCAGCGACAGCACAGCCTCGCCTTGGTCGCTATGCGTCCACCACCGCCCCTTGACGATCTGGTTGTCGCTCTGGAGTTCATCCGCCCAGGACAGGTTGAACTCGCGCTCCACCAGTCGCTTTGCGCGGAGATCGGTGTAATCCGCCGAGACAATGGGCGTGCCGTTGATCGCCGTCAGCCGCCCCCTCACCATGGGAAAAATAACTGGCTCAGGCATTTTGCGCTCCCGGAAAAACTCGGCCATGGGCTGCAGCTGATCGGGCTGGATATTCACCAGAAAATGGTTGGGCGCGTCCGGCGGCAGACTGGTACGCCAGTTGCGCAGCAGATCGTCGCGGATGAGGGTCAGCGAAAGCAATGCCATCAGTCCCAGTCCCAGCGCAACGGATTGGACGACGCTGGCAGTGGCACGCCGGCGAATGTTGGCAAGCCCGTAACGCCATGCGCCACCTGTCTGGCTGCGCATATGGGCCACCATCTTCACCAGCAGGAACCCGAGCAGGCCGAATATGCCTATGGCCGCAATGAATCCCCCGATGACAGACGCGCCCAGGCGCACATCTCCAGCCTTCCACAAAAACAACAGCGACAGTACCGCCACGCCCAAGGCATACCCTGTCAGGCTGGATGGATTGGGCGGACCGATGTCGCGACGCAGCACGCGCAACGCGGGAACACTGCGCAAGTTGAGCAGCGGCGGTAACGCGAAGCCGAGCAATAACACCAAGCCAGTCAGCAGGCCATGGACAGCAGGCCATATGCTGGGCCATGGCAATTCGGCCTCCACCATTCCGGAAAGCCAATAGGCGAGAACCTCCTGCGCGAAAAAACCGAGCAGGCAGCCGAGTCCGCTTGCGGCCAGTCCTAATACGATAAAATGGTACAGGTAGAGCCGCAACATCGCCCCCTGACTGGCTCCGAGGCAGCGCATGACGGCACAGCCATCGAGATGACGCTGCGTGAACCGCCGCACAGCCAGCGCAGCCGCCGCTGCCGCCAGCACGACACTTGCCAGCGCGGTCAGACTCAGAAACTTTTCCGCCCGCTCGAGCGCCGATTTGATCTCTGGCCGGGCATCGCGAATGCCTTCGATCCGTTCGCCCAGCATCAGACGGGATTGGGCCCATTCACGAAACCGCTCCACTTCCGTGTCATTGCCTGCCACCATCAGTCGGTAGCCGACCCGGCTGCCTTCCTGGATCAGGCCGGTAGCGGCCAGGTCAACCGCGTTGATCAGCACCCGCGGGCGCAGGTTGAGAAACCCGATGGAATAATCCGGTTCCTGGGTGATCAGCGCGGTAACCACGAGATGGGACATTCCGACTTCGATCTGATCTCCCTGATTGAGAGACAGGCGAACCATGAGCTTCTCATCCACCCAGGCGGTGCCAGGAGAGGGTATCGTCCCGGCTGAATGTGCAGCCCGCGCGTCGGGGAGTGCATTGCCGAAATCTTCGCTGATCGTCAGATCTCCCCGCAGGGGATAGCCGGATGTAACTGCCTTGATCTCGGTCAGCAGACTTTCATCCCCCCGGGCCGTCATGCTGGGAAATTTGATCGCCGTGGAAGTATCGAGTCCGCGGCGCTTTGCCTCCTCCCCGTAATCCGGCGACAACGGATGATCGGAAAAAATGATTAAATCCGCGCCGAGCAGCTGATTTCCCTGCCGCGAAAGCGCCAACTGTACCCGATCGGCAAAAAAACCCACAGTGGTCATGCCTCCCACCGCGATGATCAGCGCGAACACAAGGACTCGCAACTCGCCGGCGCGCCAGTCGCGTGCAAGCATCCGTAAAGATAGCTTTAAAATATTCATCAATTCATGGATGGTTACTGGAATCAGTTCTGATCCAGTGCGTTTCGTTCATTCGCTTACCTGAAATAGGGCATGGATGATCGATACACCCGGCGGACAGCCGGTCCAGGCGAGAACGCCGGCCCGGAATGATTCGGCAAGGGATCAAGGGATTGAGCCTTCCGCAGCTCAAGAGTGCGACTGAGATGAAAGCAGCACGGTGCCGGGGTAATGCTTCCTCCCCCATCTGCTTATCGCTTCAAGGACGGGCTTCAGGTCGTTGCCTTTCTCCGTCAGCACGTACTCGTGACGCAGAGGCTTCTGCTGATAAACGCGGCGGATGACGAGCCCTGCTGTCTCCAGTTTTTTCAGCCGATTCGCGAGGATGTTGGACGCTATGTTTTCCGATGAGGACAGAAGATCCTGGTAACGGCATTTGCCCAGTACCAGGTCGCGGATAATCAGTAGCGTCCACTTGTCGCCGAAGATGTCGAGCCCGTTCGTGATGGGGCACGGGGATCGTTCGAATAGCGATCTGGTTTCCAGTGTTCCGCCTGTGGCTGCGCCGGCTTTGTGCCTGTTGATGCAAAAAGAATCGGGTTTACTGACCATATGATACTGTAATTCGATACTGTAATCCCGTTACTTGCAATTTGCAAGATATAGGATTAAGCTGCCGTTACTTGCGGATTGAAAGTCTGGTTTTCCGAAAAAAGCTTGCACAAGCCGATAGCAGGCCAATCCTTGTTCCTTGTGGATGAAATCATGCTGATACTTTACCAGTTCGAACGTACCTGGGGTAATCCGAACTTGAGCCATTTCTGCTGCAAAACAGAAACCTATCTGCGCATGGCAGGGATCGAGCATGAAATCAGGACGACTCTGCCCTTATCCGCCCCCAAGGGGAAATTACCCTATATCAGGGATGGCAAGCTCAAACTGGCGGATTCCCGCTTCATCATCCGGCATCTGCAGACAAGGTACAGGAATCTGGATGAAGGATTGAGTCCAGAAGAAGCCGCGCTTTCTCTTGCAATGCAGCGCCTGATCGAAGAGCATCTTTTCTGGGTAACCATGTACTCACGCTGGCAATATACGCATGCGAACTGGCAAACCAACAAGAAAGCCATATTCGGAGTCTTGCCGCCCCTCGTTCGGGACGTGGTGGCACTGTTTTACCGCCGCCGCATCCGGCAGCAGATACACGGGCACGGCATGGGACGCCACTCGCCGGAGGAAATTTTCGAACTGGGCATGATGGATCTGGATGCGCTATCGGATTGCCTTGCGGATAAGCCCTATTTTTTGGGCGACCAGCCTACAACCCTGGACGCCAGCGCTTTCGGATTCCTGATCAACACCATAGGCTGCCCTATCGAATCGCCGCTCAAGGAATATGGATTAGCCAGGAGCAACCTGAGAAACTACGTGGAGCGAATCAGGGAGCAATATTATCCTGATTTGCGATTGTCATGAACGGCTTTCAAATCCGCAGCGCCGATGCGTAGACTTCGCCGCAGCTTCCAGCTGCCTGTTTTGAACCTAGAAACCGTAGTTGGACGGGAGTGGAGCGTGTGGTGATCCAGGTGCGAGGCAAGGCGCGATGAGGCCGCAGGGCCGCTCCCTGCAACGAAGAGCAACGCCGCATTCGCGCTTGGAGCGACATACGATACACCTCGTAGCGGCCTCACCATTCCAGTGAATGAGAAAATTCCGAAAATGTCTCTATATCCCATGGGCCTGGCTCTCCAATTAAGCGGTCAACTGCGGTTTCTAGGTTGAATGAGCGGCTCGCCTGTTGAGCAGGCAGGTAAATCCACAAGTCCGTCCTCCAGGATCCTGTCCGGGGTCACTTCCGATTGGTCAAAAGCGCTGCTTGCTCCGACAGGTATTGGCGCCACCCGCCGAACCGGCTGATATCCTCGGCGCCTGCCGTCGCATAGCGCTCGCACAGGAAGCCCTGGACGTTTTCTCCATCAGCCAGTTCGATGGTGCCGATGCCCAGCGGGGCAGGAATCCCTGCCACAAAACCGCCGAACTCCCGTACCGGCAGTTCCCAGACTTCCACTTCAATGGCAGTCCCGCGCTCGTTCTTTTCCACCCGGATCAGTCCCGGGCGCAGCGGCGGTTCGCCGGGCAGCGCATAAAGCCTGTAGCCGACCGAGGTGGTGGTGCTGCTTACCAATCGCCCTCCGCGGCTGGTCAGCTGGCCGTTCAGGGGCAGGCCGGACAGATGCGCGCCGCAAACCGCCACTTTTACGCGATCCGATTGCGGACTTTGCCTGGCCACCGATGCGGACTCGAAGGATGCTGCCGAATTGATTTCAGGCAGCGGTATGCCGGTGGCGCCGAGTGGCAGCGCATAGGCACGCTGCCAGCATCCAGCAAAACGCAGGAGCGACTCATCCTGATGGGCGGGCGCGAGCAAGGTGATGCCAAAAGGCAGCCCATCATCCTGGAACCCGGCAGGCACCGCCACGGCGGCATAGTCCAGCAGATTCAAGAAGTTGGTGTAATAACCCAGGTTCGAATTAAGGCGTATCGGATCCTTCTGCATGGCGGAGATCGTATAAATCGTGCCTGCGGTAGGGGTCAGCATGCAATCGGCTTTTTCCCAGACACGATCAGCCAGCCGTTTGAGCTCGCGCAGCCGGTAAACGCCATTGTACGCATCGGCGCCCGAATGGCGTTGCGCACCGCCGATGATCTCTCTTACCGGAGAAATGATCCGGTCACTATGCGAATCGAAAAATGGCTGGATTGCCGCGTAGCGTTCGGCCACCCATGGCCCTTCATACAGCAGGCGCGCTGCGTCGAGAAAAGGCGTGAAATCGGTTTCGATAACGTCCACCTCCAGGCTGCGCAGTTTCGCCACCGCCGCATCGAACAGTCTTTCAGCTTGCGGATTGCCGAAGAACTGCAATTGCTCACGATGCGGGATGGCGGCGCGCAGGCGGCATGACAACGTGGATGAAAGGCCAAAGCCCTCCCGCTCCTCTCTATCACGTGAATATATGTCCTCGCTGTCGTAGCCTGCGGCAACGTTCAGCACACGTCTCGCATCGGCAGCGGTAAAGGTGAAAATCGAGACACAATCCAGAGAACGGCAGGCGGGTACTGCGCCGCGGGTGGATAGCCAGCCCCTGGTGGGCTTGTATCCGATAATATTATTGAACGCCGCGGGCACCCTGCCGGACCCGGCGGTATCGGTCCCCAGGCTGAAGCAGACCAGCCCCTTCGCTACGGCGACCGCTGAGCCGGAGCTGGATCCTCCGGAAATGTAATCCGGGTTGAACGCATTTCGGCAAGCACCATAGGGAGAGCGTGTGCCATTCAGCCCTGTGGCGAACTGGTCGAGATTGCTCTTGCCGACCGGGATCGCGCCGGCGTCGATCAGCCTTTGCACCACTGCCGCATTGCGCTCCGGTATATAGGAAAAATCCGGGCAGCCCGCTGTAGTGGGGGCACCGGCAAGGTCGATATTGTCCTTGATGGCAAAAGGGATGCCATACAGCGGCAGCCTTTCCATATCGGCTGCCCGAGCCTCCAGAGATCTGGCATATTTCTGCAGGACATCGAGCGGCAGCCTGTATATCCATACATGGTCCGGATCATGCTCCATCATGGCGTGGATGGCATGAATCAGTCGAACGGGGGTCAGAATACCTTTTGCATAGCGTTGCCGCAGTGCAGGAATATCTCCAAGCGGCAGCGGATTGTTCATATCTCAGTCTTCCTGGATGACGAGCAGCGCCTGTCCCGCGGAGACATGCGCACCCACTTTGCAGAACAGCCGTCCCACGATACCGCTTGCCTGCGCTTCCACCGTGAATTCCATTTTCATGGACTCGACCACCACGATCGGGTTTCCGGTTTCGACATGCTGCCCTTCCGCGACCAGCAGTTTCCAGATCGTGCCGGTTACATGTGCGGTCACCACTTCCGCGCCTTCGGGCAAATCCAGTTCGCTTTGCGTATCCGCCTGTTCGAGGATCGTTTCGCTGACGTATTCCTCCTGTCCCGCGGCATGCCAGCGCTCGCGCTCCGCTTCGAATGCCGCTTGCTGCCGCATTTTGAAAGCGTTGATCGACGCCGCATGCTCCTGAAGGAAAGTATTGTATTGCTTGAGGTTGAAAGTGGTTTCCTCCACCTTCAGCTTGAAGTGTCCGCTGATGAAGTCCCGGCGCAGCTTGAGCAACTCGTCTTCGCTGACTGGATAAAAGCGTATCTGATCAAAGAAGCGCAGCAGCCACGGCTTGCCTTCCTTGAAATCCGCCGTCTGGCGATAACGGTTCCACATCTGCAGCGTCCGTCCCACGAATTGATAGCCGCCCGGCCCTTCCATTCCGTAGATGCACAGGTAAGCCCCGCCTATTCCCACTGCATTTTCCGGCGTCCAGGTACGTGCGGGGTTATATTTGGTGGTGACCAGGCGATGGCGCGGATCCACCGGCGTCGCTACGGGTGCGCCCAGATACACATCGCCCAGGCCGAGGACCATATAGCTGGCCTCGAATACAATGCGCTGCACCTCTTCGATGCTTTCCAGTCCGTTGATGCGCCGGATAAACTCGATATTGCTCGGGCACCAGGGCGCGTCCTTGCGCACCGACTGCATATACTTTTCGATCGCAAGCCGCGTCGCGGGGTCGTCCCATGACAAAGGGAGATGCACGATACGCGCAGGAACTTCCATATCCTCGATTTCGGGCAACTCCCGTTCTGCTTCGATCAGGTCATCCAGCAGTTTTTTACGTGGCAGCACGCGTGAATCGAAATGAATCTGCAGCGAGCGAATACCGGGCGTAAGGTCCAGGATGCCTTTCAGTCTTCCTGCATCGGTTGCCTGCCGCACGTGTTCCATGAGGGCATGAGCACGGAAACGCAGATTGAGATCGAGTTCCGGCGGCCCATATTCAATCAGAAGGTTCCTGTCGCCCGCCTGGCGATATACCACCTGCACCCGTCCGTCCTTTTGCGGAATGGTATGGAGGATCGGGCTGCCGGTTTCCTGTCCGGCCGATGCCGGCAATTCGGGAAGCAGGTCGAGGTCGCGAATGGCCGCATCCTCCCCCTCTTCCAGCGTGAGCGCCTGTTCCATCGATACCGGATGAAAACGCACTTTGTCGCCGGGCTTGAGTTGTCCCATTTTCCACAATTCGGCCTGCACAATCGTGGCGGGGCAGACGAAACCGCCCAGGCTGGGGCCATCGGGCCCCAGAATCACCGGCATGTCCCCGGTAAAATCGATCGAGCCAAGAGCATAGGCATTGTCGTGAATATTGGATGGGTGCAACCCTGCTTCGCCGCCATCCCTCCGCGCCCACTGCGGTTTCGGACCTATCAGCCGAACGCCGCTGCGACTCGAGTTGTAGTGCACTTCCCAGTCCGTGGAGAAAAATGTCCGGATATCCTCTTCCGTGAAGAAATCGGGTGCCCCATGGGGCCCATACAGCACGCCGATTTCCCACTTGTCGCTGTACTGCGGAATCATTGCCTCCGGTAACGCATGCGGACCAGGGAAATCTTCCGCAGCAGCCTCCGCGATATGCAGCACATCTCCGGTCAGGAGCGTACGTCCGCCATGGCCGCCGAACAACCCCAGGGTAAAGGTTGCCTTGCTGCCCAGATAATCCGGAACCTGAAAGCCGCCTTTGACTGCCAGGTAGGCGCGGCAGCCGTGATCCACCAGCTTGCCGAGCTGCAATATCATTCCGGCTTTGACCGGGTGCGCTTGCCATTGCGCGAGCGGCTTCCCGCCCAGGCGAGCATCAATAGCCGCGCCGCAAATAGCGATGGCACTGTCGCAGTTGAAGCGGAGTGTGGGACCGGTAAACGTGATCTCCAGCCCCGCCATGCTTTCATCATTATCGAGCAGCCGGTTGGCCAGGCGGAATGCCAGACCGTCCATCGGTCCGGAAGGAGGCACTCCGACATCCCAGTAGCCGATTCTTCCCGGATAATCCTGAACAGTAGTCTGCACGCCGGGACTGAGCACATCGACCGTATGTGCGATGTAATGGAAGCCGTTCAGGAAGCTTGTCGTGTGGTACCCTTCCCGGAACGTCGGATCATCGAGGATCTGCTCAAGGTAACCTACGTTGGTTTCGACACCGTGCAGCTTCGCAGCCCCCAGGGCGGCCAGGAGTTTGTCGATTGCCTGTTCACGGTCGGCGGCGTGCACGATGATTTTTGCCAGCATCGGATCGTAAAACGGGGAGACCTCGACACCCCGTTCTACCCAGGTTTCGACGCGTGCTTGAGCCGGAAGCGGAAATTCTCCGGCGGTAAGTATGCCGCAGGATGGCTGAAACTCACGGGCTGGATTTTCGGCGTACACGCGCGCCTGGATCGATACGCCTTGCGAACGGATATCGAACGACTCCAGCGGAGGCAGATCGCCTGCAGCCTGGCGCACCATCCATTCCACCAGGTCGATGCCGGTGACTTCTTCCGTTACCCCATGCTCCACCTGGAGACGGGTGTTCACCTCAAGAAAATAAAACTCGCCCGTCGATGCATCAAAAATGAATTCCACCGTACCGGCGGACTGATAATCGACCGCCTTGCCCAGACGCACTGCCGCATCCTGGAGAGCCTGGCGCAAGCGCTGAGATACGTTGGGAGCGGGCGTTTCTTCGATCACTTTCTGATTGCGCCGCTGCATCGAGCAGTCGCGCTCGCCCAGGGAAACCACCCCACCTTTGCCGTCGCCGAAAATCTGTACCTCGATGTGGCGTGCCTGCTCGACGAATTTCTCCAGAAACAGGCCGGCGTCCTTGAAATTACTCTCTGCCAGATACCGAACCGAATCATACGCCCCGGCCAGTTCATCCTTGTTCCAGCACAGGCGCATGCCGATGCCCCCACCCCCCGCCGTACTCTTCAGCATGACCGGATAGCCGATGTGCGCCGCCTGCCGAAACGCATCCTCCAGGTCGGCCAGCAGCCCGGTTCCCGGCAGCAGCGGCACCTGATTCTGCAAGGCCAGGTCGCGGGCGGTATGCTTCAGGCCAAAATCCCGCATCTGCCTGGGCGTGGGGCCAATGAAGACAATGCTTTGCGCTGCGCACTGCTCCGCGAAATCCGCTTTCTCGCTCAGGAAGCCATAACCGGGATGAATGGCCTCGACGCCCGAGCGTTTCGCGACTTCCAGGATTTTGTCCGTGCGCAAGTAGCTTTCGGCGGCCACGCCGCTACCGATGCAATATGCCTCATCCGCTTCGATCACATGGCGAGACATCGCATCGGCATCGGTAGACACCGCTACGCTTTTGACCCCCATGTGCCGCAATGTACGGATGATGCGGCATGCGATGGCGCCACGATTGGCTATCAGTACTTTTTCAAACATGATCAATTCTCCGTGGCGTCCGACGGCAGTGGTCCGGAAACAGCGGCATCGCTGTCATTCGGCCTGATCATCCCAGACCAGCAGGCGGATCGGCGTGGGATTGTAGGCGTTGCAGGGATTGTTCAGCTGCGGACAATTCGAAATCAGTACCACTACATCCATTTCGGCTTTCATTTCCACGTATTTTCCCGGGGCGGATACGCCATCCACGAACTCCAGGCCGCCTTCAGGCGTTACTGGCACGTTCATGAAAAAATTGATGTTGCTTGGGATATCGCGCTTGCCCATGCCCAGATGCGCGCACGTCGGCTCATGTGCGAGCGCGTGCAGAAAACTGTCGCGGCAACTGTGCATGGGGAATTTTTCCAGCGCATACCGCACGGTATTGCTTTCAGCGGCACAGGCGCCCCCGAGCGTGTCGTGTCGTCCGCATGTGTCCGCGACGACAGTTAGCATGACGTTTCCATAATTGGAATACAGTTTGCTGCCGGCTGTCAGATAGAGCCGGTTCTCGCGGCGAATGGTGTCGGCTGCGCTGTACCGCTCCACTGCATTCATCGCGTTATAGAACAGGGTATCCACCGCCTGATTGCCTTCGAGATCGACAATGCGGAATGTCTGGCCCTGCATGACCGTTCCGACCCAGGGTTCACCGGCGGGGCAGATTTCATCGACCACCGCAAGTTCAGGATCCAGTCCGCTTTCAACAAGACTCTTTGCACTCATGCCGCACCTCCATGACAGACATATAGACGCCGGGTATTCTGCAATGCGCGCTGATTTTCCGCGATGCGCTCACATTCGTTCGCGGCTGTGGATGGCGTGACAAATGCAATGAGATTTACCGCGCCCGGCTGATAAATTTTGGCTGGATCGAGCGGATGCGGTGCAGCGGACAATATCACCAAGGTATCCATCTCGAAACTCAGATCCACATGATCTCCCGGCTTGCTGTTGCCGGAATGAAACATCAACTCACCCGCCGCATTCGCTGTAACCTTGCTGAAAAAATTGATATTGGAAACCACATCGCGCATGCCGAGGCCCCATTTACCCAGTTCGATCAGCATGCCATCGAGGCCATTGCGAAACATGGCGTTGCGATGCTCCTGGTAGCGGGCTGTTCCGTATTTCCTGCGTGTCAATGCGGCATCACTCAATCCGCAAACGGTATCGTGCCACCCCACCGTATCAGCGGTGATGCAGCAGAATATCCGTCCCATGTCGGAATGGCACGCGTACCCCCGGGTCAGGCGGAAGGTGTGCTGGCACTTGAGCGTATCCGCCATGTTGTAGCGCTCCAGCTTTTCTTCCTGGTTGTAGAACAGCACGGCGGCATTGGCGCTTCCTGCGACATCCGTCAGGCGCAGCGTCGTTCCCCGCCGGACGATGCCAGACCAGTGGCACCCGCCGGGTATGTGCTGTTGCCAAAGGCATGCATCAGGTTGGTCCATGTTCTTTCCTCCTCATCGCAATAAATTTTCCACGTTACGGATTTGCGGCAAGCCGCTTGCCTGCTGTTACCGCGGCGTCGCGCTTTTTGATGCGGATCTTTGGCGAATCCTGCCCACCAGTACATACAGCGCCGTCATGCCCAGAATGCTGCCCAGTACCAGCGGTACTGCCCAGAGTTGCCACCATGGCGCGGAGGGGGCCACCGCGTAGGGACGCGGCCATGAAATATTGACGAGTTCGAATACGGACCAGAGAAATGCGACGGTATTGATCACCAGTCCCCAGACACCCAGTTTCAGCTCGCCCAGGGCTGGATTCCAGCGGCCCGTGAGGCGGGTATACAGTCCCACGCCGGTGGTCATGGAAAACATGGCGTAGAGCCCCCCTGTACCAAAGGCAATGACAGTGGCAACCGCGCCATCGTTGAGTCCGAACAGCAGACCGAGCGACGCCAGCGATACGGTGCAGATCACTGCATTGCGCGGCGTCCTGTCGGGCCCGAGACGGCTCAGTATCGCGGGCATGTTGCCTTCCCGGGCCATGGAATAAACGATACGCGAGGTATATTTCACCACTGACGCACCGCAGGCCAGAAAGGCAATCATGACAATGCCCAGGAAAGGCGTCTCGGCCCAGGCACCGAAACTTTCGGTAATGACGGGGGTAATCGGATCGGACGTCGCGCTGGCAGTGCGCAAGGTTTCCCGATCGAATGCGAGCGTCAGTGCAGCGGAATTGAACAGCACCACCGATCCCACCATGCACAGCGAAAAGAAGACAGCGCGCGGCACCATGCGCTTGGGCTCATGCGTTTCTTCAGCAATGGTGGAGCAGGCGTCGAAACCGATGAATGCCCAACCTGCAATCGCCAGCGCAGCAAGAAATGCCGCCGTTTCGGTGGGCGCAGTACCCGTTCCCAGATGATGAAACAGTTCGGAAAACGAATGCTGCCGGAAAAAAAGGAACAGGAGCAGCGCAGTGCCCATCGACCCGATCATTTCCGCATAGACGCCCAGTGAAATAACCAGCTTGAAGATATTGACATGAACGAGATTGATCGCTGCGCAGAGCAGCAGGAAAACCGCGCCCCAGACCACAAACTCGGGACCGCTCGAACTTTCCGCCCCAAAAAAGAGAGCGAGCCAGACGCCTCCTGTATAAGCGGTCGTGGTCAGCATGGCAACAGTGGAACTGACGTAGATGACGCCGGCAAATTGCCCTGTGACAACGCCCCCAAGCTGGCGCGACCACTTGTAGGCTCCACCCGCGATCGGAAACTGCGAAGACAATTCCGCGTAAACCGTGGCGACCAGCAACTGCATCGCGAGGCAGATCATCAGCGCGCCGAACCACCCGCCTCCGGTTACGACCGTCTGCACGCCAATGATGGCGTAAAGTCCCACGACGGGCGAAACAACGGCGAACCCCAGGATCAGCGTATTCCAGACGCTCATGCTGCGGTGGAGCTGATCCGTTCCGGGCTCCGTCCTGGATCCGGCTTCCCCGGCCGGGGGCGGGCAGCCCGCCGACGGAAGCGCGTTCCCGCTCTCCTCTACCGGCATGAGAATCCTTCAGGAGCGAACGGAGTAACCAGAACGATCGCGGACGGCTGAAAAACAGAGAAGCCCGCGACCGGGAAACTCCATGCGAAGAGCGACTGTCGCTTGAAAGAACCACCGCCGCGACCGGAGCGCAGAATATCCTCTGCCGCAGGACGTCGGTCAGTTATTGCGAAAAGGGAAAAAAAGGGGATAGATGCAAAAGAGAAGCGCATGACAAGGTTTCCATTTTTCAGTGGGACATCCAAGAGTTCAATGTATTTGATTACATGATCTCCCGGGCTTTTATCCCTCCGTGGAGCCTCGTCCTGCGAAGCCTGAAACTCTCGGACCAGACGCCTCTTCTTCCTATCGAAAAGAGGCCGGAACCCTAGTTTCATTTTTTCGGCAAAGAGCGTGCGCTATCCTGTTCCTCGGGTAAGACGTAAAATACGATACCGAATAGAATATAGAATAAACTGATTCGCTGTTTCAAGCAGAAATAATACCCCCGTCTTTCCAAAAGTCAATACATTGGGGATAGGAAATCAGGATCTTTTGCGCGCGACAATGACGCCATCCCGTGTCGGGTTAATGAATGCGTTGAATTCCGGATCGTCGAAGATGAGCCGGTTGTGCTCAAGAATGGCCTCGGTCCAGCCGGGAACGATGTCAACATACCGTTCGGCGGCTACGCGCCCATGCCAAAGAACGTTGTCGGCAATATACAGACCGCCGGGCCGAATCCGCTCCCTCGCCATGCGCCAGATTTCCGGGTAATCGCCCTTGTCCGCATCGTTGTAGCAAATGTCGAATACCCCTTCCGTTTGCGAGAATATTTCCTGCGCGATGCCCGTGTGAAAATCGATTCGCGCTGCAAGGCCGGCGGAATGAAGATACTTCCCGGCTTTCTCCTTATTGACCGGATCCCCATCCGTGCAGATCACGCAACCCTCCGCCCCCGCTGCTTTTGCAAACCAGTAGGCGGAATATCCATAGCCGCTGCCGAATTCGAATACGCGTTTTGCGTTGACTGTTCTCGCCAGCGTCTCCAGAAATACGCCAACCAGCCGACCGACGATAGGAAAGTTATTCTTCTCCGCTACCGCCTCCATCTCCATCAGTACGGAATGATCGGTTTGTCCGACCAGGCTGCGCATGTACTTCTCGATGGCCGGGTTGACCGGATCGATTACGGAAGGATTCGCCATGGTGGGGGATTTCATGTCAGTCATAATGCGCTCCTTAAAAAGAAAAATCCGGTGGGCCGCGTGGCTTTCCGGGACTCTACTGCTCTCGCATCGATGGGTGAGCGCCGCCTCTCCGCCATGCCATGCATGCTCGTCCGCCGTGGCGAAGGTAATTCGCCGGGTCACGACGGCGCAAAATAGCAAGGAACGGCCGGCGCTCCGCGCTGGGCAGTATTCCGGCCCACTGCAATTCCAGTTTAGCAGCCTCTTGCGAAGGGTAAAACCACCGCGATGATTCATGCATGATTCATCCCGTATCGTCCTCGTGAAAAATTGACCGTAAAGTCGTTCTTCTCCCGCGTCCCCGTGTCTCCTGCGCCTGTGAATTAGCACGTAGCGAGTCCATATGGTGTAGAATGAATCATCCATTCCAACACCGCGTAAAATATTCGATATTTCCATTTGCGCGGCGCAACAAGCTCCGCTCGGACACCTGCGCCCAAGGATAATAAAAGGGTAATATGCAGCGCAAAGTCGACAAGGCAGGCGGAACCCGGCTGCCTCGGCTTATTGCAATTTTCCATTGCCAGTCCCCGGCGCGCCTGCTCAAAGCGTACAATTAACCGAACCAGAAATGAGGCTGAAATGAATAGCAGACCGCAAATCTTATTGACATCCCAGGACCTGGAGAGGCTGGAAGCATTGCTTGAATCGCTGCCGCCCAACACGGTTGCGGGTACTGTGGAGCTGCAATCCGAGCTTGAGCGCGCTGAAATCGTCGAGCCCGAGCAGATACCCCCGACAGTGGTGACCATGAACTCGACTGTTCGCTTCAGCATTGACTCCTCCGGCGAGGAGTTTTGCCTGACTCTGGTGTATCCGAAAGATGTCGACGCAACCGGCGAGAAAATCTCCATTCTTGCCCCGGTTGGCAGTGCTTTGCTGGGACTCTCGACAGGCGATGAAATAGACTGGCCCCGACCCGGCGGGGGCAGAATCAAGGTGCGGATAAAGGAAATCGTGTATCAGCCGGAGCGGGAGGGAAAGTTCTACCGGTAATCACATGACTATCCCCTGAAACGGCAAGAGATCCTGTCTCATAGATCCCTTGCCGACCGCAGGCCCCTCACTTCCCTTTCTCCACAGCAACACGGCCCTCCGCAGGATTCACCCATCGCGCCAGCGGATCGGTCAGCACTCCCCGAGTGTTCAAAAAATACACTGGCTCTGCTATAGTGCCTGGCGTTTTTACCCTGAAACTCTTAGAAATCTCCCATGAGCCTGCCGCATTCCGCGGCTTCGGGTACAGCCGAAGCCGCAAGCACTGTCGCGCCAAAAATATTTTCGGCATCCATTGTCGGGCGCAGACCTCTATCCCGATTCTGGCTTGCGGCATGCCTGCTGGGCCTCGCGTTCAAGGTTTGCGCCACTGAAACGGCACCCGCGCCGCCTTCGCGCGATATGGCAGCTACGGTAGTGTCAGCAGCAGACCAGGAGACCCTGACTCAGCCGTTTTCCCCAACGCAAACCAGCACCCGCTTCGACTGGTCGAAAGTTCCCCCCGTGACGTCACCTTCGCGGCCGGGGATGTTCACCATAGCGCCATCAGGCCCGGGGTATTATTCGCTGATTGATCAGGTTACAGGGAAGCTGCGGCAAGCGCCTCCGGTCTCGCCCTACGCCCCGTATGCGCTCATGACCACGCCCGCGTTCGACATCGATTTTCGTTATCTCGAAAAAACGGAGCATGAAAAAGACCTGTTCGACCCCATCAAACGCATCCATCTCGGCGACGATTTCCTTCTGTCCTTCGGCGGGAACTTCTGGTATCGCTATATGCGCGAGTCCGACGCCCGCCTGACAGCTGCGAGCGACAACTATCACATGATCCGCAGCCGCTTCCATGCCGATCTCTGGTATCAGGATCGGGTCCGGCTGTTTGCAGAATTCCTGGACGCGCGCACCTTCGGCCAGGCGCTCAACCCGTCCCCGACAGATGTCAACCAGACGGACATGCTCAACCTTTTCGCGGATATCAGGGTCGCCAGCATCAAGGACGGGCCAGCCTACCTGCGCGTCGGCCGGCAGGAACTGCTCTATGGATCGCAGCGGCTGATCTCCACCCTGGACTGGGTCAATACCCGTCGCACTTTTCAGGGCGTCAAGGGATTCTGGCGCACACCCACCCTCGACCTGGATGCATTCTGGGTACGTCCGATGACGACCGAAAGAGGCAATTTCGACAACTGGGACGAAAGACGGGAATTCTTCGGTCTTTGGGGGACCTATAAGCCTGTCAAGGGGCACCTTGCCGACTTCTACTTCCTGAGCCTGGATGACAATCGGGATATCGCGATCGGCAGGAACAACGTGCGGGGTGATTCGATCGTGCATACCCTGGGCAGCCGCCTCGCGGGCAACTTCGACCGGATCCTGTACGAACTGGAAGGCATGTACCAGTTCGGCCAGCATTCCAACCAGGATATTTCCGCCTTCGCTGTCGCATCGGGAGCCGGCTATCACTTCAAGGGGACGCCGATGAATCCACAGTTCTGGCTCCGCTATGACTTTGCCTCGGGCGACAATAATCTGAGCGATGGCAGCCGCAACACCTTCAACCAGCTTTTTCCCTTCGGCAATTATTATCTGGGATGGATCGACCGCGTGGGCCGGCAGAACATTCACGACTTCAATGCGCAGATCAACCTGCATCCCCTGCCCTGGACAACATTCACCGCCCAGTATCACCGTTTCTATCTGGCGAACAAACGCGACTTCCTCTACAACGCGGCCGGCGCGGCAACCCTGCGAGATGCTACCGGCCAGTCAGGTGGCTACGTCGGCGATGAAATCGACTTCCGGTTCAACGTTCACGTCGACCGGCACCAGGATGTGCTTGTGGGGTACTCCAAGCTGTTCGCGGGCGACTTTCTCAAGGCTCAGGCACCGCGCATTTCACCGGACCTGTTCTATGTGCAGTACAACTTCCGGTTCTGACGAGAAATGAGGATGCTGAGACATAAGACATGAGGACAAGAGGTGGGGGGTAAACGCCGCGCTCCGATAGAGGCGGGATATTGGCGGCCCGAGGAGGGCGGACTACTGGGACTTGATGGAGTACTCCACGCCATCTTGTGAAAGCATGGAAGATCACGCCCCCTCGAACTCGCATAATGCAAACACTTTGAGCCCCTCGTTCTCCAGACGCGCCCTGCCGCCGATTTCGGGCAGGTCGATGATAAACCCGCACTCCACCACTTCCCCCCCCATCTCCTGTATCAGCGCGGCGGCAGCTTCCGCCGTTCCGCCGGTGGCAATGAGGTCATCCACCAGCAATACGCGATCGCCTTTCTGAATGGCGTCCACATGGATTTCAATGCGGTCGCTCCCGTATTCCAGCTGATAGTCGCGCCCGCGCGTCTCGGCGGGCAGCTTCCCTTTCTTGCGCACCGGCACAAATCCCACTCCAAGTTCGTACGCGACCGGAGCTCCGATGATAAATCCGCGAGATTCGATTCCCGCAACCTTGTCGATCTTCACCGTCTTGTAGCGGCCGGCGATCTCCTGAACCGCCATGCGTAATCCAATCGGGTCCTTCAATAGCGTGGTGATGTCCCGAAACATGATGCCTTCATGCGGATAATGCGCAATGGTCCGGATGCGGGATTTGATTTGCATGAACAGGGTCCTGTTTCTGTTTTAATTGACCGGAAACCGTCAGATACCCGTCCAAGTCTCCGGGAATGGATACGGGATTTTCCGTTATACTACCGGAAAAGCTGGAAAAGTTGCCGGAAACCCTGTTCTGGTATATTCTTTGCGCCCCTTGCCGGTTCCCGACTTGCGGAACCTTCAACAGGAGAGATGGCCGAGTGGTTTAAGGTACACGCCTGGAAAGCGTGCGTACGGCATTAAACCGTACCGAGGGTTCGAATCCCTCTCTCTCCGCCAAATCCCACGTCATGCTGTTCCGCATCACCGGGCAGGCGGACCCTCCTTGATACTGTTTGCCTCTCATTCCAACCGTTGGCCGGACGATACACAGCTATCTCGCCTGAATAACGACTGGAAGCGGGGCGCCGATTCTACAGATTCGTTGCGGCGCCCATGCGTCAGCGGTCGGCCCCATCGGGAGACAGCAAGCATAGCCGCGCTCGGTATCGTCTGATACCTGTAAGATTTTACAGCTATACCGAAATCCCTTTTGATTATCTAATTGCAACTGATCTTCTTTCTTTTGCGCACTATCTGATTCACATGAGCCGGCGTGTTCCTCCGACCTTGGTTTTCAATTTTACAGTGGAAGCCCAGTTCGAAAAGTTCATGGCGGCCCAAACGCTGCCGCGCACACCTTGACCAGTGGAGGCGGAAAGCGTCGGCTCTACTTATATGCCCCGTTACCGATTGAGGCACCTTGAATAACCGGATATATCAATGGCTGAGCAATAGCCGCACTCGGCATTTGATTTGATTGATGACAACCTTACTCCATCAGGAAAACAGGTGTTTTTACTGATCCGTCTTCTTTCCCACACCCTTGCGCCCTCCGCATGCGTGCTGTGGGTTTTTTCTTCGCCGACGCTGGCATACGGCTGGCATATGTCCGGCCTCCGGCATTGCTGGAAATTGCTCGTCCGGCCAGGCCGCGCCCGGAGACGCGCCGAAACGTCGGTGGCATCCAGGCTCAGCCTGAGCCGTTTGCCAGCTCTCCCCCTGGGCCTGAGCGTCGTGCATACAACGGCACGGCATCGCTGAAACCGACATGCCTGCGGCTGACGCCATTCCCATCAGCCACGGCACCTGCGCCGGAAAGCCGGCGAACCACAGAACGCCAGCCAGCATGAATTCTTCCAATTCCCCCACGTAACGATCGATCATCTTCATATTGCAGGTTTGCCGGAGACGGCTTCCCGCTGACGGTATAATTCATCCAGGGGTGATTCATGAATGGATGAAATGAGCCATTACGATGTCTTCAACGGTGATGCGGACGGGCTATCCGCGCTGCATCAACTGCGCCTTAACGACCCCGTGGACGCGAAACTCGTCACGGGGGTGAAGCGGGATATCGCGCTGCTCGACCGGGTCCAGGCGAGCGCGGGCGATCGGATAACCGTACTCGATATTTCACTCGACAGCAATCGGTCGGCGCTCATGCGACTGCTGGACGCCGGAGCACAGGTCGAGTACTTCGATCACCACCATGCCGGCAAAATACCGGAGCATGCCAATCTGACTGCCCATATCGATCTGTCCGCAGAAGTATGCACGAGCATCCTGGTCGATCGCCACCTGCAGGGAAAGCACCGTATGTGGGCCATCGTGGCCGCTTTCGGGGACAATATCGGACAAAGCGCCGGCGCCCTGGCAGAATCGGCCGGCCTTACGGAACCGCAGAGGGAGCAACTGGCGCATCTGGGCGAATACCTGAATTACAACGGTTACGGCGATAGCCTGGAGGATCTGCATTTTCATCCGGCCGAGTTATATCTCGAAATGAAACCCTATCCAAATCCATTCGTTTTTATTGCTGAATCCACTGCCTTCGACCGGCTCGCGGCGGGGCTGAGGGATGACATCACGATGGCAGACTCGCTGCAGCCGCTCCTTGACGATGCCAGCCGTGCAGTATACCTGCTGCCAGACGCATCCTGGGCCAGGCGGGTGAGCGGGATTCTTGCAAACCGGCTGGCCAATGCAAGCCCGTCGCGTGCCCATGCGGTAATCACGCCCAATCGACACGGAAGTTATTCGGTCAGCGTGCGTGCGTCGAAAGCAAATCCGCGTGATGCCGATACGCTTTGCCTGAAATTTGAGGGCGGTGGCGGCAGGACCGCAGCGGCGGGGATCAATGGATTGCCGGCCGATGCGCTCGACCGTTTCCTCGCCCTGTTCACGCAGCAGTTTGGATAGTTTCACCGATCCCTCGATATGCCGCTATGCAATCAGATGACCGGACCGACCTGAACACCCAGCGCACGCTGATCGATTCCCTGCTGGATAGCAGCCGTTACCCTCATGCCGCGAGGAACATACGGCTGGTCGAGACGCATATTTCCTGGGTGCTGCTGGCAGGGCGTTATGTCTACAAGATCAAGAAAGCAGTTGATCTGGGTTTCCTCGATTTTATGTATCTGTCATCGAGGCGCCATTATTGCGAGGAAGAACTGCGACTCAACCGGCGCCTGGCACCGCAGATATACCTGGACGTCATTCCCGTCGGCGGCACGCCGCGTGAGCCCGCACTGAATACGCTCCCCGCAATCGAATATGCCGTGAGGATGAAGCGTTTTTCCGCATCCCGGGAACTGGATCGGCTGGCGACGCGCGGAAAACTATTGCCTGAACACATGGATAGCCTGGCTGCAACCATTGCGCATTTTCATCAGGGTATGCCCCAAGCGCAAGCGAATACGGATTTTGGCTCGGCTGGCAGCGTGCATGCTGCTGTTTCGGACGTCTTCGATCAGCTGCAAGCCGTGCTGAAGGATGGCGAAGACAAGGTCGCGGCAACGCACCTGCGCCGCGCAATGGAAACAGAGTATGCCAGCCTCAGAGACCATTTCACACAACGCCGCATTGGGGGATTCATACGCGAATGCCACGGCGATCTCCATCTCGGCAATATGGTGCTGGTGGACGAACAACCCGTCCCCTTTGACGGAATCGAATTCAGTCCCGCCTTGCGCTGGATCGATGTGATGAGCGAGGTCGCCTTTACTGTCATGGATCTGCTGCGATTCCGGCAACCCGGACTGGCCTACCGTTTTCTGAATGCCTATCTCGAGATCACGGGCGACTACAGCGGCATCTCCCTGCTGCGCTACTACGTTGCCTATCGCGCTGCGGTGCGAGCGATGGTCAGCGCGATTCGTGCCGGGCAAACGAACCTGTCCGGGGGCAGCGCGACGAAAGCGTTGGCGGAAAGCCGTGATTTTCTCGCCCTGGCGCGCGAGTATCTTGCACAGCGCCGCTCTGCCCTGATCATCACGCACGGTCTGCCGGGGTCAGGCAAATCCACGTTTGCCCAGGCCGCGCTGGAGCGACTCCAGGGTATACGCATTCGCTCCGATGTGGAACGCAAACGGCTGTTCGGCCTCGGCGCGCTCTCCAGCAGCCGCTCGCAGACCGACGATATATACGGCGCGGATGCAACGCAGCGCACCTATAAACGCCTGCACGAATTGGCACGGGAACTGCTCACGTCCGGCTTTCCGGTAGTCGTGGATGCCGCCTTTCTCAGGCGGGATGAACGCAGTTGTTTTCAAGAGCTTGCTCATGAACTGCGAGTGCCATTCGCCATCGTCTCGATACGGGCGGATACTTCCACTTTGCGTGCGCGTATCATTCAGCGTCAAAACGCAGCCAAGGATGCGTCCGAAGCAGGGCTTGACGTACTGGATCTGCTGCGGGACAAGCAGGAAACATTATCTCGGCTGGAGTACGACCAGGTAGTGGAATTCGTCAACGAGGAACCCGGCTTCAGCGCCAGCAACCAGGCATGGCGCAGGCTGACGGAAATGCTTTCGATTGCGGAATGATGAAATGTGTCGAGTCATGCGCGGCTCTGTCTCATGTCATGACAAATGACGGTGCGAATTTCCCCCCATCTGCGAACTTGCACGATCCAGTTCTGCCGCCAGCGCCTGTAGCATGGTGGAAATTTCTACCGGATAATGCGGTGCCTCATCCAGCGACATCAAGCATTCGGAAAGGCGGTGATAATTTGCCAGCGCCCTTTGGCGTGCTTCCACCAGCGCCGACGCCCCATGGATCCCGTGAATACGCTTGCCCGCTCGCATGACTGGCACGATAAGCGGCTTCCCCTCGCCACAACCCTCATCCTCCAGCGCAACCGTATCTCCCATCATGCGACCCTCCACGCTATCGTATTTGCGATACACCTGTTTCCGTCCCGGCCATGTGGCTTTTCCCTCCGATCGCTTCCTCTGCGGCCTGCCGGCGTATTCCTGCAGTTTATAGGCACAATCGAGGGAGGGAGAATCACTCGAAACATCCAGCGCGGTCCCTACCCCAAAAGCATCAATAGGCGCATTGGATGACAGCAGCTCATGCAGGCGATATTCATCCAGATTGCCGCTGGCGAAGATCGTTGTTGTCTCCAGACCGCCGTTATCTAGTATCCGGCGCACACGTCTGGCATGGGCACCGAGGTCGCCACTATCCAGCCGTACACCCTTGACCGGAATCCCGTCTGCCCGGAGCCTGCGGGCAAGCTCAACCACTTTTTCCGCCGCGGCCTCGGTATCGTAAGTATCGATCAGGAGGGTCGCATTATCCGGGTGGCAGCGCGCAAAATGCTCGAAAGCGATACCTTCATCCGCATGTGCCTGAACGTAGGAATGCGCCAGTGTACCGAACAGGGGTATCTCATACGATGCCCCAGCCAGCACGGTTGCAGTGCCCGAAAAACCGGCCAGATAGCTTGCCCGTGCCGCGAGCATAGCCGCTTCCGCCCCGTGGGCACGGCGCATGCCAAAGTCCACCAGAAGCTTGCCGGGCGCGACCAGTACCGATCGGGCAGCTTTGGTAGCGATCAGGGTTTCGAAATGCAGGAGATTCATGACCCGCGATTCGACCAGTTGTGCCTGCGGCAACGGTGCAGTAACCCGCAGGATAGGTTCATCCGGAAAAAAAGGAGTTCCCTCCAGCATGGCGTGTATGTCCCCCGTGAAACGGAACTGCTCAAGATAGGCGACGAGCGGCGCTCCGAATCTGGGCCTGAGCCAATCCAGTTCTTCCGGCGAAAATTTCAGGTTCTCCAGAAAATGGAGAACCTGCTCCAACCCCGCTGCAACCATAAAATTCCTCCGCGGCGGCAGCTTGCGTACGAAGAGTTCGAATACCGCGATTTGCTGCATGTCCTGCTCAAGGTAGCTCTCCAGCATCATCAATTGATAATGGTCGGTCAATAATGGGCTGGAGAGGACATTCATGACTTATATACTTGTTGCCGCAATGTCGACGAGGATAGCCCCGAGACGGGTCATTTCTTCAAGCGCGTGCCGGCCATCATCCGCATTTCTATTGATTGCGCGCACCGCATCCTGGAGAACAAAGGTAATGTAGCCATACCCCAAAGCATCCTTTACCGTGTTGAATACGCAGTATTCCGTGGCGAGGCCGCCGACAAGCACGCGTTTGGTATCGATCGATTGCAACAGGCCGTTCAGTCCGGTGTCCATGAAACCGGAGTAGGCATCTTTTTCCATGGTGGCACCCTTGGAAAGAATGTGGGCTTCGCACGGAAAATAAAGACTGCTTGGAAACGCAGCGCCCTGTGTACCTTGGATGCAGTGAGGTGGCCACGCCCCCCCCTGAGATTCAAACGAGCAGTGACCAGGGGGATGCCAGTCGCGGGTGATGACAATGGGCAGTCCGCGGATGCGAAAAAGCGCGATATAGCGATTGAGCACCGGAATGATTTCGTCACCTGCCGGCACAGCAAGCGCGCCGCCGGGCAAAAAATCATTCTGCACATCTACGACGACCAAGGCATCCCCCACGGCGGGAAAGGCTTTCATTCGAACTTCGGCTATTCACTCATAACGTCACTGATAATGGCGAGGTCTGCCGGAGCCATTACTCTCCGTCCGCCTCTCCCTCTTCAGGGCGATGCTTGCCTGCGCTTACCCGTTTTGCCTGGAACCCCTCACTGCCGATATCCTCAAGAAACTGCACTTCGCTGCCTTCCCCCAACTGTTCGAAATTGTTGTTGGCCAGGTTATCGCGATGGAAATACAATTCCTGTCCATCCGGAGTCTGGATGAAACCGTACCCTTCCTCCTCCATCAGGCGGACGACGCGTCCGCGCAGCACCGCAGCGTGAGACTTGACCTCACCCCGCTGCTTACGCCCGTAGTCTTCGAGCTGGCGCTTGGCGGCGTCGAAGGCGTCACGCAATGCAACATATATATCTTCGTGCGGCTCGCGATTCACCACAAGCTCCTTCCCTGGCGCTGTGATGTCGAGGCGTACGTTGAACACCCGCCCCTGATGCTTATGCTTGTGCGGAACCTCGACCACTACCCGGCATCCTATGATGTTAGGGTAAAACGTCTCGAGCTTCTCCGCTTTCTGGCGGATATGGCTTTCCAGCGCTTCTGAATGGGGGATGTCACGTGTGGTGATTTGCAGTTGCAATTTCATGAAACGTCCTCCTGGTCATTCTTTCGTTCGATGCGCAGCTAAAGCGCAGGGCTGCTAGGCGCCCCGAATGAGCAGCACGGGGATGTGGGCAGTACGCACAACACCTTCGGCAACACTGCCGAAGACGACACGGCTGAAACCGGAACGGCCATGCGTCCCGATCACGACCAGGTCCGCCGGCCAGCTTCTGGCTTCTTCCACTATTACGCGTGCGATCCGGTCGCCGCCCGCCTCGAGAAGTTTTACCTCCGCTTCGATGCCTGCCTGCCTCGCTTCCGCATGGGCCTGTGCCAGCACCCTGTTACCACTGGACTTCAGTGCCTCCGTCATTTCAGCGAAGTTGATATAACTGTCGGCATTCATGAGGCGAATATCGTCCATCACGTACAGCAGCTCGAGCTGAGCCCCCAACTGACGCGCGAGCTTACAGGCTTCCTGCAGTGCATGGCCCGATGTGGAACTTCCATCAACCGGAACCAGGATACGCTGATACATAGACTCCTCTTTTGAATGAACGAACGATCCTGCTATCCCTTCACGCATACTCTGGGGCGAAGGTAGGCTACCCGGCGGGCAAGGCCGGCCTGTTCGGTCGTCTCGGCAACCACGTCCACGTCCTTGTAGGCGCCCGGCGCTTCTTCAGCCACCCCGCGCATGGAACGGGTACGGATCAGTATCCCCTGTTGCGCCAGCTCGTCAATCAGAGCACGACCTTTCCAGCGCGTGAGCGCCTGGTGCCGGCTCATGGCGCGTCCCGCGCCGTGACTTGCAGAGGCGAATGCCGGGTTTCGCCTGTTTCCGGCAAGTATGTATGAACCGGTCCCCATGCTGCCTCCGATGACGACCGGCTGACCCGACTCGCGATAGCGTTCCGGCAAGGCGGGGTGCCCGGGACCAAAGGCCCGCGTGGCTCCCTTCCGATGCACATGCAATTGTCTGGTTTTACCATCCACTTCGTGCGTTTCGACCTTGCATGTATTGTGCGAAACATCAAACAAAGTTTCAAGTTCGGCATGAGGATAAACTTCCAGGAAGGCGGACCGCGCCAGATGTGTCAGAATCTGGCGGTTTGCCAGCGCGCAGTTGATCGCAGCATTCATCGCGCCGATGTACTGCTGACCTTCGGGAGACTGGATAGGCGCACAAGCCAGTTCACGGTCTGGCAGATGGATGCCGAGACGGTTGGCGGCTTTGGCGAGCATCACAAGGTACTCGGTGCCGATCTGATGCCCCAGCCCGCGGGAGCCGCAGTGAATCGAAATCAGGATCTGACCTTCGTGCAACCCGAAGTCTCGGGCGGCAGAGGCATCGTAAATGCGCTCCACTACCTGCACTTCAAGATAATGATTCCCCGAGCCGAGCGTGCCCATCTCGCCACGCTGCCGTTTTTTTGCGAGATCGGACACGTTTTCCGGCATGGCGCCGCTGACGCGGCCCTGCTCCTCGATATACTCCAGGTCCGCCGCATTGCCGTAGCCATGCTTCACCGCCCAGCGCGCGCCCTCCCAAAGTATCTCATCGAGTTGGGCCGGATTCAGCTTGATTTCGCCTTCTTCGCCTACACCGGCAGGAATGGCACGAAACAGCTTGTCCGCGAGTCCTGAAAACTGCGCAGCCGCATCCTCCGTATCGAGATTGCTGCGCAAGCAGCGTATGCCGCAGGAAATATCGAATCCGACACCGCCCACTGAAATCACGCCACCCTGCTCGGCATCAAATGCCGCCACGCCCCCTATGGGAAAACCGTAACCCCAGTGTGCGTCCGGCATGGTCATGGCTGCTCCTACCAACCCGGGAAGGGCAGCGACGTTCGCGATCTGCTCCAGCACTTTGTCATCCATGCTGGCCAGCAGGGGTGCGCTGCCGTAAAGCAATACTTCTGCACGTCCTTCGTCCGCCGCGCGCGGATAACTCCATAGATAGGGCTCAAGCTGCCGGAGCGGATCTAGATTCATCTCTCTCGATCAGTCCTTCAGGCCGGCCGACAAGCTGCCGTTGTCATCCATGACCACCCCTTTCATACATCCACGATGCAACGCACTTCCCACATGGTTTCCGCCTGCTTCACGGAAAGCATGGTCAGCGTTGCTCCCTTTACCTCGACGCCACGCTCCAGCCCTTCCCGCCATTTTTCACCTAAAACCTCAGCCTGCCACTGATTACCTTGGCGCCGCAGATGAAATCGGCCAAAAACCATTCCCAGTTCTCGCGCCTTCCCCAGCAGCAGGTTCAGCCATGTTATCAGCGCCAATTCACGATCCTCTTCTTCGAATTCGAGGGCAATCGTCGTCTCGGACTGTACCTTCTCCAAAGGGGTCATAATACCGAAGACCGCCTGCGCTGCCGCTTCGAACGCCTGCTCGAGCGTGGCGCCTCGACCAATAATCCCGATATCGGCATCATGCTCGAAATACGGTGGGGATTGGGCCAGCATAACGACTCCTTCAGAGTTTTTCCGGGTTCGGGACTGCAGCAACCTGCTTCCAAACCCGGTTTATACGCTTATATTGTACCTATAGGAAATGCTGCCGCCGCTGTCAAGGCGGAATGGGACGAACGGGGAGCCTGCCGATGACTGGGTAGCAACTCCCCGGATGTACTAGACTGATTTTTGGAAGCATATAAAACAGTATCTGTTCTACCCACAAGCTGGTCAGTACGTTCGAACGGAATAGTCTGTATGCCGAGCCATAATGCCGACATTGCCGCCATCTTTGAGGAAATTGCGGACCTACTCGAAATCGAAGCGGCTAATCCATTTCGGATACGCGCCTATCGCAATGCCGCACGCATGATCGGTGAGTTTTCGACAGAAGCATACGCACTGCTCGAACGAGGTGCAGATCTGACGCGCATTCCCGGCGTAGGGCACGACCTTGCAGCCAAGATCGGGGAAATCATCCGTACCGGACATTGCAGCCTGCTGGATCGCCTGCATACCGCGCTTCCTCCCGCGGTGGCCGAACTCCTCAAGGTTCCCGGCCTCGGCCCGAAACGGGTCAGGCATCTCTACCATGACCTCGACGTGCAGACCATCGCGCAGCTCTACGGGGCCGCGCGTGACGGCCGCATACGCGCCCTGCCCGGCTTTGGCGAAAAGACCGAACTCCACATCCTTCAGGCGGTGGAGGCCCATGCAAATCAAATTGAGCGCTTCACGCTGGCAGCAGCGGCGCAGTATGCCGAATCATTGCGATCATTTCTCGCAGCCGTACCCGGGGTAATGGCGGTAACGATTGCAGGCAGTTATCGGCGCATGCGAGAGACCGTCGGTGATCTCGATATTGTCGTAACCGCGGTGTCGACCAGCACAGTCATGCAGCGATTCATTCAATATGACGAAGTTGCGGAAACGCGCGCATTGGGCAGCACGCGGGCCAGCGTCATTCTCAGATGCGGGCTGCAGGTCGATCTGCGTGTGGTGCCGGAAGAAATCTACGGCGCCGCCCTGCATTACTTCACTGGCTCCAAGGCGCACAATATTGCCGTACGGCATATTGCCCAGAAACAGGGATTGAAGATCAACGAATACGGCGTCTATCGGGGCAGCATGCGCATAGCCGGCGAGACGGAAGAATCGGTTTATCAAGCCCTGGGTCTGCCCTATATTCCTCCGGAACTGCGCGAAAACAGGGGCGAGATCGAAATGGCGCGCGTGGGAAGGCTTCCACAACTGGTCGAGCCAGCGGACCTGCGCGGGGATCTGCATGCTCATACCAAGTCGACCGACGGGCACAATACCTTGCGCGAAATGGCGCTGGCAGCCAGGTCCCGTGGCTGGGAATACCTCGCCATTACGGACCATGCCCGTCAATCGGGTATGGCCCGTGGCCTCGATCCGGTGCGCCTTGCACGCCAATGCGCCGAGATCGATGCCCTGAATGCGGAAATGAAAGGCATCACCCTGCTTAAGGGAATAGAAGTGGATATTCTGGAAGATGGAAGCCTCGACCTGGCGGATCATGTTCTGGAGCAACTCGACCTGGTCCTGGGTGCAGTGCACAGCAAGTTCGATCTGCCGCGGGCGAAGCAGACACAGCGCATCCTTCGCGCCATGCGCCATCCCTGCTTCACCATGCTCGCCCACCCTTCCGGGCGTCTCATCCAGCAGCGTGCGCCGTACGAAGTGGATATGCCACGCATCATCCAGGAAGCCAGGCGCCACGGCCGCTTCCTCGAACTCAATGCTCATCCCCGTCGCCTCGACCTGATCGATACCTATTGCCAGATGGCCCGGGCGGAAGGCGTCCTGATCAGTATCAATTCCGACGCTCACAGTACCTTCGACTTCGAAAACGTGCGCCTCGGCATGGGTCAGGCGCGGCGCGGATGGCTGGAGAGACAGGATGTCCTCAACACACGCCCGCTCAATGAGTTGCGCGGCCTTCTCAACCGTGTCAGGAAACCAGAGAACAAGCGCCATGTGGGACGATGAACCATCCCTCCAATCATTTGATCGATTAGTCGGATGAGCGGGGACAACCACTCGATCGCAAAGGGGAAGCATCATGATCTTTGAAAACCGCACGGCCGCGGCGAGGCAACTGGCCATGGCACTCGAGGAATATCGAAACAGGCATCCGTTGGTGCTGGCTATCCCGCGAGGCGCCGTACCTATGGCAAAAATCGTTGCGGATGAACTGGGCGGCGAACTCGATGTTGTGCTTGTCCATAAAATAGGCGCACCCGGCAATCCTGAGTTTGCGGTCGGGTCGGTCGATGAAAGCGGGTGGGTCTATCTCGCGGAGTATGCTGCTGAGGTTGGCGCAAATGACGAGTACGTGCAAAAGGAAGTTGCAAGACAGATGGAAGCAATCCGACAGCGCCGGATGCAATATACGCCGGTGCGACCACCCATTGATCCTGCCGGGCGCGTCGTGATCGTGATCGATGACGGATTGGCTACCGGTTCAACCATGATAGCGGCACTGCACGCGCTGCGAACAAGAAAGCCCGCGGAGCTGATTTGTGCCATACCGGTTGCGCCGCCCGACACGCTCGACAAAGTGCGCGGCAATGCAGATCGAGTGATATGTCTTTCCACGCCCTTCAATTTCGGTGCAGTGGCGCAATTTTATGAGGAGTTCCCCCAGATCACGGACGCGGAGGTAATCGCCACGCTTGCGGCTACCAGCGGATGATTCCTGCAAACGGGATGACTTTCATGACGTTGACTTTTGCACGATCGAACCTAAACTGGAGGATGAGGCCTTGGCAGCTGAGGAGTTGCGGATACGTAGCAAGCTGGAGGAAGGCGCGTTTTTCCGTTGATTACATTTAGCAGGACTTAGCAGGGGGATATCAGATCATGATTCGGAATTCCATCGACATCGCCACTCGCGTCACTCCCAATCTTTCGGCACTTATCGAAAGCTGTGTCAACGATCCTGATGCCGAGCAGCCTGTTACGCTGACTGCGGTGCGCACTTTCATAAACGGGTTGCTGCCTCTTTCCCTGAGTGAAGCGGAGAGACTGCACCATGTTGACATCGATGCTTCGCTGCTCGACGAACTGGATGCGCTGATAGAGGAGTTTGGCGACGAGACGCTCGCTATCGACTTTGCGCAGACAACCGCGAGCGAACCGCTTTCCCGCGTGATCGACGAAATAGTCAACGACGAGAATCGGGAAAACCCGCCTACGCTGGAAACAGTAAAGGAAGCAATCGTGTCGGGACTGCCTGCCAGGCTGATCGGCGAGGGAGTTCTTGAGGACGACGAAGACGACGGGTTGCTCGGTGAGATCGAGGCCCTGATCAGACGCTATGGCGGGGACTCTCTAGCGGAAGAGTTCATACGTTACGAGTAACATACCCGTCCGCAGGCGTTTGGCAGGGCGCTTCAACTCACAAAAAACCCTGCCTTGCTGCATTCCCCTGTCCATGCAGCCGATCAGTGGGACAACGGACGCAACCATCGCTCCCTGAAGCTCCCTTGAAATCCGGTGTTTCGTCCGGTGACAGGCAACTTGACCACGCTGGTATAATAATAATTTTTCAATCGTGACCAATCTTTTCTTGCTGCCGCCGGACCGACCGCCCGTAGTGAGTCACTCCGGCGCGTCCCTCAGGAAATGAATCCGTATTCAGGCTCCGTCATGAAGCGGGCTGTCAGCTGATTCCGTCATGCTGGAACTGAAGAATGTCGCCAAGGCTTATCCAGGGGGTCGACAGGTTCTGGCCGACCTGTCGTATACGCTCGGCGCGGGCGAATATGTCGCCATCATGGGTGAATCCGGGGTCGGAAAATCGACTCTCCTGAATCTGATTGCTGGCCTGGATGTACCGGATTCAGGCGAGATCCGGATCAACGGCGTGGTGATATCTTCCCTGAATGACGGCGCGGCAACACGCCTGCGGCGCAAGGAACTCGGCTTTGTTTTTCAGGCTTTTCATATCCTGCCGCACCTGACGCTCAGCCAGAACGTCGCCCTCCCCCTGCTGCTGAATGGCATGCCCGCGGAGAGGGCAGACGACATGCTGGACGCGGTCGGCCTTTGCGGAAGAGGACAGCATTTTCCACGTCAGCTGTCGGGTGGGGAAATGCAGCGTGTCGCCATTGCGCGTGCCCTGGTACACCGCCCGAAACTCGTACTGGCCGATGAGCCGACCGGCAACCTGGACCCGGATACCGCCCATGATGTCCTCATGCTCCTGCGCGCGGAAATCAAGGCGAACAATGCATCCGGCATCATTGTCACCCACTCGCGTACCGCGGCGGCCACAGCAGATCGGGTCCTGGTGCTGACAAAAGACGGGCTGCATCCGGCATTGCCGCAGTCACTACATGCCGGATGAAAGAATCGGCGAATAACGCGCTGCTGTCGCGCTGGCTGTTATGGGGAGAATGGCGGGCTCATCGGGTCCAGATTGCCATTGCCATCATCGCGATCGCACTCGGCGTTGCTCTCGGATTTGCAATTCACCTGATCAATACGGCCGCCTTCGATGAATTTTCAGCTGCCGCCAGAAGCCTGTCCGGCCAGTCAGACCTGCACGTAAGCACGCCTCAGGCAACTTTCAACGAATCGGTCTATCCGCTTCTTGCGCAGCATGAGGGAGTGGAACTGGCTAATCCCGTGCTGGAACTGGATGTCGCCATCTCCAGCAATCTGGAAGGGCGAGACGACAAGCCGCTGAAAATCCTTGGAGTGGATATTTTCCGGGCTTCCGTCATGACCCCCGACCTGATCGGTGTCCCGACCGAAGACAACCTGCTGGATGTGCTGGCGGATGACGCCATCTTTCTTTCGCCGGCAGCAATGGAATGGCTGGGAGTCAAGCAGGGCGACCCACTCCAATTGCGCGTCGGGACCCGCGCCGTCACCCTGCGGGTGGCGGGCGGGCTGACGCGGGCCCGCGCCGGGCAACGGATCGGAGTGATGGATATCGGGGCGGCGCAGTGGCGCCTGCAGCGCATCGGTCAGCTGTCGCGCATCGAACTGAAGCTGATGCCGGGCGTCAATCATATAGTGTTCAAGGCAGCGCTAGAGGAGGAACTCGAATCCCGTGGGCAGTACCTCGTCACCCAGCCTGCTGACCAGGAAACCCGCGTGGCCAACATGTCGCGCGCCTACCGTGTGAACCTGAACATGCTCGCCCTGGTTGCGTTGTTTACAGGCGCCTTTCTGGTATTTTCGACGCAGGCGCTGTCAGTCGTGCGGCGGCGCCATCAGTTTGCCTTGCTGCGGGTGCTCGGACTCACCCGCAGGCAGCTGCTGGGACAAATGCTACTGGAGGGAGCCGCTCTTGGCGTCATTGGTTCGCTCGCGGGCCTAGCCCTCGGTTATGCGACTGCCGCGGCTGCACTGCGCTATTTTGACGCAGACCTCGGCGGTGGTTTTTTTACCGGCGTGAAACCTGATATCCGTTTCGACCCGGTGGCAGCGGCGATCTTCTTTACGCTCGGATTGGGCATTACGCTGCTGGGCAGCACCGCCCCCGCCCGGGAGGCGGCAACCACCAAGCCGGGGCCTGCGCTCAAATCCGGAAGCGAGGATGCCGCACTCTTGAAACTGGCGACCCCCTGGCCTGGAGTGCTGTGCCTGACATCGGGCATCCTGTTCACCCAACTGCCGCCCCTCTTCGATTTGCCTGTTTTCGGCTATCTTGCAATAGCGCAACTGCTGATCGGCGGCATCGCCTTGATGCCGCGTCTTTCCGCATTGATTTTTTCGAGTGTTTTCTCTCTGGCGAACCGGCGCACCGGCAGAGAGATGTCGGCTCTGACAACGCTGGCCCTGGCAAGGCTTGCCAACGCCCCGAACCAGGCTGCGATTGCGCTGGGCGGTATCCTGGCAAGCTTTACCCTGATGGTGGCAATGGCGATCATGGTGGCGAGCTTTCGCGTGTCGGTCGATGACTGGTTGCAGCATATACTGCCGGCCGATCTGTACTTGCGGACGGCTGCGGGCGGAGACACGCGCGGCCTCACGCCGGATGAAGTGAGCGCGCTCGCTGCCACGCCCGGTGTCTTGCGCGCGGATTTTTTCCGTTCCTCGCAACTGATGCTGGATGCGAGCCGGCCCACCGTCGCGCTGATTGCACGCCCCATCGATGCCGACAATCCAGGTAGCATACTGCCCCTGACAGGCGAGGTGATCGTGGCGGATCGGCTTCCGAAAGATGCGATACCCATCTGGGTATCCGAGCCCATGGTGGATCTGTATGGCTATACTTTGGGCAAGCAGGTCGCGCTTCCCCTGGTCAACCCCGCGCCCAGCTTCGTGGTGGCCGGCGTATGGCGCGACTACGGACGGCAATTTGGCGCGATACAGATGCGGCTGAGCGATTATCAGGCACTGACGGGCGATCGGCTGGTAAACGATGCCGCACTCTGGCTGCAAAACGGGATATTGCCGGAACAGGTCACCGAACCCATGAAGCGACTGCCGTTCGGAGAGGCGCTGGAGTTCTCCGAACCCGGTCAGATACGGGCGCTGAGCCTCAACATATTCGACCGCAGCTTTGCAGTGACCTACCTGCTGGAAGCGGTCGCCATCGCCATAGGACTCCTTGGCGTTGCAGCCAGCTTCTCGGCCCAGGCCTTGGCACGCGCCAGGGAATTCGGCATGCTGCGCCACATCGGCATGACGCGTCGTCAGATTCTTGGCATGCTGGCCATGGAAGGCGGGCTGCTGACGACGTTCGGAACCGCGCTCGGCTTTACGCTCGGCTGGGGCATCAGCCTGATCCTGGTCTTCATCGTGAACCCTCAATCGTTCCACTGGACCATGCAATTGAGCGTACCATGGAAAGGACTGCTGGCAGTAGCCTTCATATTGATGACATCCGCCGCTGCAACCGCGCTGTTATCAGGACGCCGCGCGGTATCGGGCAGCGCTGTGCGCGCGGTGCGGGAGGAGTGGTAGTGCGGAATTCACCGAACAATTCGACTTCCATTCACGATACTCCCTCTCATGGGCTAAGGCGCCGCTTCGCAAGCACGGGAAAGACGGCGATCATGCTCCGGGGTCTTGTGGTGATGGGTCTAGCCCTGTGTTTGTCCGGCACGGGCGTCTTTGCCGAGCCGCCCCGGTTTTCGTCCGTGGTCCCGGGGGTGCCGCTTACCTTCCCGCGGGATTTCGGGGCTCATCCCGACTTCCGCAACGAATGGTGGTATGTGACGGGATGGCTGCAAATGCCTGATGGAAAACAGCTTGGTTTCCAGGTCACTTTCTTTCGCGTGGCTACAGAGCACGACCGGGCCAACCCGAGCCGTTTCGCACCGCAGGATATCGTCATTGCCCACGCAGCGCTGACCGATCCGGAAATCGGCAAACTGCTGCACGACGAGAAGAGCGCCCGAGCGGGGCTGGGCCTGGCCTATACCAAAGAAGGCAATACGGATGTGAAGCTGGATGACTGGTACATGGTGCGTGCGGAGGATGGACGCTATCGAACGCGCGTAAACGGGCGTGATTTCATGCTCCAGTTTTCCCTGACGCCCACGCAGGCGCCGATGCGGCAGGATCTTGCGGGATTCTCCCGCAAGGGACCCCGACCGGAACAGGCGAGTTATTATTACAGCGAACCCCACCTCCAGGTTGCCGGAAAAATCGCCCGAAACGGCAAGGAAACAGCAATCATTGGCATTGCATGGCTCGATCATGAATGGTCAACCGCCTATCTCGACCCGAAGGCAGCGGGATGGGACTGGTTTGGCGCCAACCTGGACGATGGTTCGGCGCTGATGGCATTCCGGATTCGCGGCAAGGACGGCAAACAGATATGGGCATATGCGGGGCTGCGGGATGCTGCCGGCAAATTCACGCTTTTCGAACCCGGACAGGTGAGCTTCGAGCCGCTGCGCACATGGCGCTCCCCCCGCACGGATGCCGTTTATCCAGTGGAAATGCGGGTACGCACCGGGACGACCGAGTGGCGTCTTACCCCGGTGATGGATGATCAGGAACTCGACTCGCGCCAGTCCACGGGCGCGGTCTACTGGGAAGGAGCGGTGACAATCACCAAGGATGGAAAGCCGGCCGGGCGCGCATATTTCGAGATGACCGGATACGTGGAACCCCTGACACTTTAGGGCGTGCGGAAACCCGGGATACGTGACTGAGTGATGGATGTTTCGCTCCCATGAAAGCTACTTCATGCCGCGGCTCTTCTTGATCAGATCGTAAGCAGTCTGGACTTCCTGAGCCTGTGCGGTCGCCGCCGCGATCATGTCGTCGGGCAAGCCCTGCCCCATGAGTTTGTCCGGATGATACTGGCTCATCAGCTTCCGGTAAGCGCGCTTGATCTCCTGATCGCTGCTGTCTTCGTTTACCCCGAGCGCCTTATAGGCATCGTTCAGCGCAGTGGGTGACTCCGTCTTGCCGCCCGCGAAATGCGACTGGTTCAGCACCATTTCCAGCAATTGCCGGAACGCAGTCTCATCATAACCCAGATAGAGCGCGACATCTCTCAACAGGTTCTCCTCCGCCGCATCGAGGCGCCCATCCGACAACGCCATTACGATGAGGTAGACCAGCAGGACGTGCCGCAGGTTGTGCGTATGCCCGCAGACCGTCATGAACTCGTTCAGCTTCGGCCCGATATCGAAGTCCGGCGCGGCCCCTCGCTTGAAGAGAGAAATGGCGAGTTGCCGATGCTCGGATGACATCCCCATCTTTTGCATGAAGTCTTCAACATGAGTGATCTCATGCTGGGAAATATGGCC
>CAYXQR010000040.1:0-33704 GCA_964466955.1 uncultured Nitrosospira sp. | reverse complement strand
TCTGAAGCCTGTTGCGCATGTGCATAACCGGAAATGAACAAGGCGAGAAATGCATACTTTAACGTGTTGGCAAGTCGAGTTATTTCTTGACTGAGCCCTGTAGTAGTTTTTTTATAGGCCTTCATTGGAAGTGAGTTGTGGTGGGTTGATAAAGACGATATGCGACTCGGGAAGGACCGGGGAATGTAAATACAAAGACTCTTTAATAGCTGGCCACGGCTCTCACCGTGTTTCCAGCCTGTTGCGCGGACTGCCTGACGGCGGCCAGGAGCGCCTGCCCTATCTCGTCGGTACGGACTGCGGTGACGGAAAGCAGGGTATCGCTCAGGCCATGGCTCGATTCGCACGCACCCTGCAGAAAGATCGCGGGCTTGAAGTTGGGCGTGCTCTGCAGGCGATAGTGGCGGTCGACGGAAAAATCGCCCATATAGGGAGAAAGCGGATCCAGCAGCGACCTGTGGTAATCACGACGATAGCCGGTGGCCAGGATGACCGCGTCGTACGTGGCTACATGCTCCTGGCCCACATTCAGGTCTCGCAGGACGATTTCCACGCTGTCAGGCAGAGACCGCACGCTCGCCACCTCGTGACGCCTGAGAAAGCGGTGACGCCTGCTGCCAGTTACTTTCTGCTGGTAGAAAACGTTGAAAATCTGTTCGATCAGGACGAGGTCCGGGGCGGCATAATTGGTATGCCAGAATTCTTCCAGCAGCGTCGCCCGATCCCCCTCGGCCCGGCTGAAGACGAAATCGGTGAAGTCTGCATTGAAGATTTCGTTGACGAAGGGGCTGTCGTCGGACGGTTTGATGGCGCGTGCGCGCATGATCAGGTCCACCTGAAGAGCGCGCGGACGACCATGCAGGTCCATGAAAATTTCCGCCGCGCTTTGTCCGGCGCCTACGACGGCTATCCGGCCGGCATCCGTGTACCGCGCGATCTCGCGCAGGTAGCTGTTCGAATGAAATACGCGGGGGTCGTCCTTCAGCGGGCGGAAGCATTCAGGAATGCGGGGGATGCCGCCGACGCTGACGATGAGATTGCGGGCGAACCGTTCACGAATGGTGCCGTTCGCGTCGCGCGAGCGCACGCGCAGCATTATGACTTCGTCATTTCTGGTCTCCGGCAGTACCTCGAAGACTTCTTCTCCGTAGGCGCAGCGATTATTGAAATGCGCGGCGGCCCATGCCAGGTAGTCGTTGAATTCATGGCGGCTGGGGAAGAATGTCTTGAGGTTGATGAAATCCTGCAGCCTCTGCTTCTGATGCAGATAATTGATGAACGTGAAATGGCTGGAGGGATTGCGCATGGTCGCCAGATCCTTGAGAAACGATATCTGCATATGGGCGTTATCCAGCATCATGCTGGCATGCCATGCGAAACCCGGCTGCTTCTCGATGAAAAATGAGTCGATGCTGCGCCCTTCCTGTTTCTTTTCCTCCAGGGTAATGGCAAGCGCAATATTGGAGGGACCAAAGCCGATACCGATCAGGTCATGAATTTTCATGGCGATATCCTTGGGGCAGAAGTGTGAAGAACGGGGCGGTCACGTTTTAGCTGGGGATCCAGAGGCGGTCGGCGAAAAAGCGTTCTCGCAGCAGCATGGCCAGCACGGCGCGCTTGTGGGGGAATTCGAACTCCTTGAGATTCGCATAGCCGCAGCGGATCAGGTTGCGGATCATCTTGTGGTTATCGGTGCGCGGCTCGATGACGATACGCCGGGTCCTGCAATCGTCGAGAAAAAGATAGTGGGAAATCGAGGGCAGCCAGGCTGTGACGAAAGGCTTGCCACGAAAGCGGGGTTCGCCGATCAGCACATGCCATCCTCGGTCGAAGTCATCGGCGTCGTAGAAAGGGGCGATACGATCTTCTTTTGCCCAGTAAACCTCGAAATAACCGAAGGCGTCTTCGTCAAGGCAGGCAACCAGGCCGATCGTGTGCGGATCGGCGGCAATGCTTTCAAGATAGGCGCGATGTTTGCTGAGGCCACCTTCTTCTCGCCAGGACGCCGCCACAACCGGATCGTTCATCCAGCGGTTGAACCGGGCCAGATCATTTTCAGCATCGACGGTTCTGAAAGACAGGGTGCGGTCGAGCCAGGGAATATGGCGGCGATAAACCGTACCCGCGGGCTTGGGCGGCCGTAGCGGGTGGCGCCTCCCATCGCTGAATCTGTAAGTGATCGGAAATGCGTAAGTTTCGGGCGGGACGAGCCACATTCCCGGCAGCTGCCAGAACATTTCGATGTCGACAGCAAGGCATCCGGCCGTGTCCTGAAGCGCAATTCCGCGCCGCAGCAAATCATCTGCCTGATCCACGGGAGCGAGAAGATCGAGCCTGGACAGGGAAGGGTGATGTACGAAGGCGATTTCGATCGCCGCCAGCAATTCCCTGTGCCCGGGCCTGCTCGATCCGGACGTCATCCATTCGAGCTGAGTGCGGCCTTGCTGCCGATGCAGCCGCCAGATCGACTTGCAGGTTTCGTCCGCCGCCTGCAGCAGTAGCGTCTCTCCTTCGAGCGTCGCTACATGCTTCGCCTGACCGGGTCGGGAAACCGCGATGGCACGAGCGGACAGGTGCTCGCCTTGCTCGTGTATGTGTCTCATCCCGACTCCGGATCCCCATGATTCCTGGTTGAGGGCGGATGTTTCGCTCCGCCCGGTTTCTTTCGTATAGAGACGAATGAGAAACATTATTTTTTAGAATTCAGTCTCATTCGCGGTACTCTTCTGCCGAAGAGCGCGTAGGAAAAGTATCGTGATCTGCAGGGCTTGGGAGACGGGATGGAATTACCCCCTAAGCTGAGGTGGGCGCAAGGATTTCTGGGGATTTCTGGGGGTTTCTGGAAACTTGCTGAATCCCTGCAATGCAGACCAGGAGTCACCCGGCGGGATGGAGCGGCGGATAAATATTTGAGCAATCCATTCGTCTCCTTCATGTCACTTCCATTGAGAGACAGCCGTGCTCAAATATCTCATCAGCCAGTCCAGGGTGTTGCTGACGGGCGCATCGTTCGCAAGTATCGTGCATGGCGGGTGCAGCGTTTTCCTGGTGGCACAGATCAGTTCCGCGCTGACAGCAGCAGAGCCGGAACGCGGCGTCATGGCGCTGATCTTTGCCGCAACCGCGGTATGCGTCATGCTGAGCTACATCGTCGGAGCCATTCTTTTCGAGCGGCTGGGCCAACGGGCGCATGCGGAGTTGCGCGGTTTCGTTGCAAAGCGGGTGCTGGGCGCGGATTATCGGCAGCTGGAACTGATCGGTGCAGCCCGCATTCAATCGGCACTGGCAGAGCATTGCACGCGCGTGGCGGAATTTTTTGTCAGCTTCCCGATCATCCTGATGAATGCGGTCATCGTCGCGGGATGCCTTCTTTACATGGCCTGGCTCTCCTGGCAGGTGTTTCTGCTCGCCGTGCTCGTCGTGGGCCTCGGTTCCGTCGGATACCACCTTGCGCACCTGCGCGCGATGACGCATCTTGAGGTCGCCGCGAAGGAGCAGGACAAGCTGTTCGACTATTTCCGCTCCCTGACGGACGGTGCCAAGGAGCTTCGCCTGAACCGTCGGAAGCGGGATGCGTTCTACGATGACGTGTTGGCAAGATCGATCGAAACGGTACGTCACGAAAGAACCTTCGGAATGTCGGTTTTCGTCGCCTCGGGAGGCTGGGGTCAATTCCTGCTGTACGCCTTTATCGGAATGGTATTATTCATGCTGGTGGGCGATGTGCCGGACCGTACGCTCATCATGACAGGCTATGCGCTGGTGTTTGTCTATATGGTGGGACCCCTGGAGGCCCTCCTGTTGAATATCCCGCGAGCCAATCTGGCCAGGGCATCCGCTGAGCGGATAGATGAAATAACAAGGAGCATGGCGACGGAAGAGGCACAGGCGCAGGCGAACGAGGCGACGCCAGTATTGGAGAAGATCACCCTTGAGGGTGTACTGCATCGCTACTATCATGAGCAGAGCGACGAACTCTTTACCCTGGGCCCGATAGACCTGGAGTTCCGGCCGGGAGAAATCACTTTCCTGGTGGGTGGAAACGGCAGCGGCAAGACCACGCTGGCGAAGCTGCTGGTTGGACTGTACGCGCCGGAGGAAGGCCGCATCACCTTCAATGGCGACGCAGTGGATGCAACCAACCGCGATGGTTATCGCCAGCTTTTTTCCACTGTTTTTTCCGATTTTCACCTTTTCGATCGCCTGCTGGAGACAGAACGGTCGGATCTGGATGACGAAGGCAACCGGCTGCTTGCCCGGTTGCACTTGCAGAACAAGGTCAAGGTGCGCGATGGCGCCTTCACTACGCTGGCCCTTTCACAGGGCCAGCGGAAGCGTCTCGCGCTGGTGGTGGCATACCTCGAGAACCGGCCGTTTTTCATGTTCGACGAATGGGCCGCCGACCAGGACCCGGTATTCAAGGAAGTATTCTACCGGGAGGTGCTGCCTGAACTACGGGCGATGGGCAAGGCCGTACTGGTGATTTCGCATGACGACCGCTACTTTCATCTTGCCGACCGCCTGATTCGTATGGAGAGTGGCTGCGTGACATTCGATAACAAGCCTACTGCTAAGGTTGCTGCATCAGTCAGGGATGACGCAGCTGCACTCCCGCTGGCGCTGGACGGTGTGGTTTAAGGACATGAGACGCGCGGCGGCCCAGAACTTGTCCGACGGTATTGCTTTGCCGCAGGATGAGCTTGCGCGAAATGGGCGTCAGCCTATGGTTGCGCGCGGTTTTTTTGTTGTGATGCATCGCTGGGCGGGCCTCTTTCTGGCGGTATTCCTGTTCATTTCCGGCCTTACCGGCGCCATCATCTCGTGGGATCATGAGCTGGACGAATGGCTCAATCCGCAGTTGTTCAAAGCATCCAATGAAGGAACTCCGGCTCCGACGCTTACCCTGGTCGACCGGCTGGAAGCAGCCGATCCACGTCTGCTCGTGACATGGGTGCCGCTCGCCGTCGAGCCGGGGCACAACCTGGGCCTCGCCGTGTCGCCAAGAGCCGATCCTTCAACCGGCAAGGCATACGAGCTGGGTTTCAACCAGGTGGCTCTGGACCCCGAAAGCGGTGAAGTGCGAGGAAGCCGGATGTGGGGGGAAGTGTCGCTCAGCCGCGAGAATCTGCTCCCCTTTCTGTACAAGCTGCACTACAGCATGCACATTCCAGACGGCTTCGGCATGGAGTTTGGGGTTCTTTTCATGGGCATCCTGGCGATCGTCTGGGTTTTCGACTGCTTCGTCGCCCTGCTGATTTCCTTTCCCAATCCGGGCGCATGGGCGAAATCCTTTGTCTTTCGCTGGGGGCATGGCGCTACGAAACTGAACTACGACCTGCATCGTTCCGGCGGTGTCTGGATATGGGGGTTACTGCTGATCCTGGCGGTGACGGCGGTATCGATGAATCTCAATCAGCAGGTCATGCGGCCGCTGGTATCCGTGTTTTCAACCCTGACGCCGAGCCCCCTCACGCGGCAACCCAGCCCGCCCGATCAGCCGATCGAGCCACTGGTCGACCGGCGCACCATTCTCGCGCTTGCGGTTGAGGAAGCTGAAAAGCTGGGCTGGAACGCGCCGCCTGGCGGAATCTTCTATGACCCGGAAATCGGCATCTATGGCGTGATTTTCTTCGAGCCGGGGAACGATCACGGGGACATCGGACTAGGCAATCCATCGTTGTACTTCGAAGGCAAGGATGGTTCTTTTGCAGGGACAAGAGTGCCGGGAGAAGGCAGCGCAGGGGATATCTTCATGCAGGCCCAGTTTCCCCTGCATTCAGGCCGCATACTGGGTTTGCCTGGTCGTATCTTCATTTCCGTCATGGGCCTGCTTGTCGCGATGCTCTCGGTTACCGGCGTGATTATCTGGCAGAAGAAACGCCTGGTGCGGAAAAAGATGCTTACCCGTACCGACCAGAAGTGATTCGTCAGTGGTATCCCAGCCGGCGCGAAGGAATGCAGCAGTCCTGCTTTCAGCTTAATCGTTACGCAACCAAACGCGCTCCCCGGCGTCCTGAGCAGTTCCCACCATCCTCCGACCCTCGTATCGAGGCGATCGTCATTTTTCAAAGAGACACCGGTTCGGGCTGATCGGTTCTTGCTGACATTCAAGTGAATCCGGCCTGGGATACAGGTTTAATCCTTGCAAGAAAGGCAAGGCAGCGGGGATTGACCCGTCAGCATGGACTTCTCAAATCTTTGACGTTGCAGGCCCTCAAGAGGGACAAGAGCCTGCAGTCGAGAATAGAATTTCCTGGCAGGCCTATTGCTTCACAGAACCTTTTCTACGGCGGACCATGGTGCCCATCAAAGCCAGGCCGGCGAGCAGCATGGCGTAGGTTTCCGGCTCGGGAACCACGGAAGCGCCTGAAATTCTCAGGCGGTAATCTTCATTGATCGCCATCGTATCCTCCAGTTGCGCCCATCCTGTCAGAGATGATGCGCCTCCCGGACCTGTGGCAGTCAGGATCTGGGTATAGGGAGAACTGACATTGGGAAACATGTAATGGTCCGGAGTAAAGCCACCGCCGCTGACCGGCGGTGTGCCAAGGGCGAATACTGCCAGGTTATACCAGCCTTCCGCTTGCGGACCGTTAGCGTGGCCTGCCAGCAAGCCTGCGTCACGGGTACCCAGCATGGCGTCATCATTTCCATACAGCGCGTATCCTGCCTCGTTGAACAGCACAAGCCCGGAGTCAAGCTCGCCGCTGACAGAGTTGACAGCCGCCGAGAACGTAAGGGGATTGGAAATGTAGATCCTGTACATATCCACGTCGTTGTTGGTCGATATGGTGCCGTAGATATTCCTCAGCCGGCCTTCTCCTGTCGGCTCCTGTGCCGTGCTCACCAACTGGCCGGCATCTCCGACCTCGTTCCAGTCAACCGCGTGCGCCGGATTGACGAGAAAACCCAGCGTGAATAATGACATGGAAACCGTCATTTTTTTGAAATGAGCAGAATTCAGTTTCAAGTCCATTTATTACCTCCAAACAAGTTATTAATTCTTGAATTAATTTATTTTCAAATGCATGAATAAGATATTCCTGAATATTCCTCCTCCTGAATTGTTGATTTTGTCAAACAGCTTTCTTCCCCGTCCCGCTTAAAATTCATCCAGGGGTGGAATAGCTCTGCATTAATACTAACGATTATGAGTCGTATTTTTTTAATGAGGATTATTCACAAATCAGCAGTTATCAGCTCAGGGAGAGGAATGCTTCACATCGCCTTCCTCCGAACGCTCCTCTTTGCCAGGCACAGGCAGTTTATCGGGAGGGCTGAGCAGCTCGGTAACCGGCGGCTCCATCCTTCATTTTCCGGGATGGCATTGCGGGAAAGACCAGACGCGATGGCGACAGATTCTGTTTCCTCTCGCGCCTGCCTTTTCAGCTCATGTGGGTGTGTTACAGGAGAAAGGAATGAAAGATTGCCAAGCGAGAAAGGAGTAACCTGAACAAAAAGACAGATGGTGATCAGCGCGATCAGTTAGCGATTGGTGCAGGGCGCGCGCATGAAAGGGACCTGAACCAGCCACGGGATTCTCGCCTGCATCGATGGGATTGCCCGGCATTGGACGGAAAATGATGGGGACCGGCTGAGCGAGGCATGGGTTGCGCCATGCCCGCGCAAGATATCCAGGGAAAGGAATCGAAGAGCAGATCCCCGATCTACAGCGGACCGGATTCTTGCTCATTCGCGCGCGCCAATGTCGGCGATCGCTATGTGCTGGAGCTACTACAGTTCGCCAGGTGGGGACGGGTTTCTGGTATCCAACCTGTCCTCTGTTGCTGCCTGTTCAATGAATTCCATGATCGCATAGGTCAACGGAGCGCAACCTTCCCCTGATATGGCTGAAATGGCAAAGGTCCTGCCCGTCCAGTCGAGGCTTTGGATGAATTTTCCGATGATCTCGTCACGCTCGTTAGGCGGGAGCAGGTCCACTTTGTTGAGTACCAGCCAGCGCGGTTTGCGATGGAGCGCTTCATCGTATTTCTCCAGTTCCTCATCGAGGGCCTTCGCTTCACGGACGGGATCTGTAGCATCATCCAGAGGCGCGATGTCCACCACGTGCAGCAGCAGGCGGGTGCGCGCCAGGTGCTTGAGGAAGCGGTGGCCCAGTCCGGCGCCTTCTGCCGCGCCCTCTATCAGGCCTGGAATATCGGCCATCACGAAGCTGCGATGGTGATCCACGCGCACCATGCCGAGATGGGGGTGCAGAGTGGTGAAAGGGTAGTCGGCCACTTTCGGGCGTGCGGCGGAAACCGCGCGTATCAGCGTGGATTTACCGGCGTTGGGCATGCCCAGCAGCCCGACGTCGGCAAGAACCTTGAGCTCCAGCTTGAGATCGAGTTCCTCGCCCGGTTCGCCCGAGGTAAACTGACGCGGCGTACGATTAGTGCTGGATTTGAAGTGAAGATTGCCCAGTCCGCCCGTTCCACCCTTTGCCAGCAGGACTTTCTGCTCGTGCTGGTCCAGATCGCCAAGCACCGCGCCGGTAGCAGCGTTGCTGATCACTGTCCCTACGGGCATGCGCAACACGATATCCTCCGCGCTCTTGCCGTAACGATCCGAGCCCTGCCCGTTCTCGCCGTTCCTGGCTCGATGGATGCGGGCGAAACGGTAATCGACAAGCGTATTGATGTTGCGGTCGGCGATGGCGAACACGCTGCCTCCCCGTCCCCCGTCTCCGCCGGAAGGCCCGCCTTTCGGAATATACTTTTCCCGCCGGAACGCGGCGACTCCGTCTCCCCCTTTGCCCGCGATAACATGAATGACTGCTTCGTCTATATATTTCATGAGCCGTCCAATTTATCACCACACAAACAAAAAAGCCCTATCGGGATCGACAGGGCTTTTGTGGAATTTCAGTAAATCTACACGGCCTAGACCGGAACGATATTCACCGTCTTGCGTTGCAACCGGCCTTTCACGCAGAAGTCCACTTTGCCTGTAATCTTGGCGAACAGCGTGTGATCCTTGCCCATCCCTACGTTTTCGCCCGCGTGAACTCTCGTTCCCCGCTGACGGATGATGATACTGCCCGCGGGAATCAATTCGCCGCCGAAGCTCTTCACTCCCAGGCGTTTTGCATTGGAGTCTCGACCGTTGCGGGAACTTCCGCCTGCCTTTTTGTGTGCCATAATGAATTCTCCTGTAACTTTATACGCTTATACCGAAATGCCGGTAATCTGTATTTCAGTATAATTCTGCCGGTGCCCCTGCTGCTTCCGGTAGTGTTTGCGCCGCCGCATCTTGAAAATGCGGACCTTGTCATGCCTTCCCTGTTCCAGCACGGTCGCCTTGACGGACGCGCCGTCCAGAAGGGGCGTCCCCAGGGAGATATTGTCTCCATCAGCAACCATGAGCACCTGATCGATCAGAAGCTCGCTCCCGACTTCGGCGGGCACCTGTTCAATTTTTAGCCTGAGCCCGTTTTCAACGCGGTACTGCTTCCCGCCGGTTTTGATGACTGCGTACATAATGTATTCCGTCTGTCTATGCTGGATGTCCTTGAAAAAAGGACAGGAAAAAGGTAGCCGGGAATTATACACGGCCGTTCCGGTCAGGTCAAAGACCTCTTGTTCATGCGATACTGACCCGTTTATCGTGATCGAACTTGACACGTTGCCTGAGACATTTCTACCATGGCACCTTTTTTGCAGGAACGTCCGTGTCAATTGAACGTATCAGAAGCCTTATCGCCCCCGACATGGGCGCGGTGGATGCCGTCATACGGGAGAAACTTTATTCCGACGTCGTACTTATCCGGCAGGTAAGCGAATACATCATCAACAGCGGAGGAAAGCGCCTCCGGCCCGCGCTGGTCATTCTGTCGGCGGGCGCCTTCGGCTATACGGGAAAGGATCACCATGATCTGGCAGCGATCGTGGAATTCATCCACACCGCCACCCTGCTGCACGATGATGTCGTGGATGCTTCTGAATTGCGTCGGAGCAAGGCGACCGCAAATGCGCTGTTCGGCAATGCGGCCAGCGTGCTGGTGGGGGATTTTCTCTACTCTCGTGCTTTCCAGATGATGGTCGACGTGGACAATATGCGCGTGATGCGGGTACTGGCCGATGCGACAAACACGATTGCCGAAGGCGAGGTGCTGCAATTGCTCAATGTGCGCGACCCCGATGTCGACGAGGAGAACTACCTGCGCGTGATCCGTTACAAAACCGCCAAGCTCTTCGAGGCGGCGACACGCCTGGGGGCGATACTGAGCAATGCCACTGCCGAGGAAGAGGAGGCGATGGCGGTATACGGGATGAATCTCGGTACCGCGTTTCAGTTGACCGACGACATCCTGGATTATTCGGGCGATTACCAGGAAACCGGCAAGAATCTGGGAGACGATCTTGCCGAAGGCAAGCCTACCTTGCCCTTGATCCATGCGATGAAAACCGGTTCGCAGGCCCAGGCGGCGATCATACGGGATGCAATAGAATGCGGCGGCGAAGGCGGATTTCAGCCGGTGCTGGAGGTGATACAGCAGACTGGAGCGCTGGATTATGCCCGGCAACGGGCACAGGCAGAATCGGAGGCGGCATCCGGTGTCATTTCGCTCCTGCCAGTATCTTCATACAAGGATGCCCTCCTGGAACTGGCCACCTTTGCCATAAACCGAAATTACTGACCTGGAACAATTTCTCCCGCAGATTTCCCCGCATGCACAGCGGGACGTTGCTCTTATAGCGCAACTGGCTCTGGCATATCCGGTCCATGGGTGAATCATGTTGAGTCAATCCGGCCATGACAGCAGGCCGTTGGATGAATGGTTCATGAGCCTGGTTTCGCAGAAATTTTGCATTTGCCCGCAAACCGCTTCCTGAGTACAATTGCAGCCCACGTGTGCATGAGCCTGTTGTCCGCTTGGTGTGGAGCATGTCAATATTTTCGGGGTGTAGCTCAGCCTGGTAGAGTACTGCGTTCGGGACGCAGGAGTCGGAGGTTCGAATCCTCTCACCCCGACCATTCATTTGGTCAAGCCGCTTCGATCTGGGTGTCCGCATTTGTGGGAACAACCGTCCATCCCCTCATCCCGTCATGCCGCTGTGCCGCTTTTGATCAGCGGAACTTGTCGTATGATCCTTGCCACCGAAATTTTCCAGGAGCCGGAACACGCTTGCGCGGCGCCGTACAGCGAGTAGAATGCGTTGTTCGGGACCTGGCCGGCAATACCTGGATTTTATGCAATTAAGGAGGCTAAGGGAGATTAAGGAGACAGCGCCTTGGGTAGAATCCTCTTCTTTGCCTTTCTCGCCGTGCTGGTCTACTGGGTGATCAGGAGTTATCGGCGCTCGCTGCAGAGGCAGCAGGAAGAATTGCACAGGGCGAGTTCGCCGGAGAAGGGCGAGGATATGGTTCGTTGCATCCACTGCGGAGTGCATCTTCCCCGAAGCGAAAGCATTGCCGGGGAAGGGAAGTTTTTTTGCAGCGATGAGCATCGCCGCCTGCATCTTGAATCATAGGTTTTTCCCGGGGGGGAGGTGGGCAGAGCGTCCCTGGAAAAGGCAAGGAAGAAAAAGGAAAAAGCGACTGGTGGAAGACGGCCGATGGACTGCCTGAACGATATCCGTTTCGTTCCCTCTCCCAATTTCGACGATCGCCCGCCGGGATGTGGCATCAGCCTGCTGGTGATCCATAACATCAGCCTCCCGCCGGACGAGTTCGGTGGAGAGGGGGTGATCGATCTGTTCACCAACAGGCTCGATCATGACACGCATCCCTACTATCAGGCCATTCGCGGCCTCAAAGTGTCCGCCCATTTTTACATCAGACGCAGCGGCGAGACGATCCAGTTCGTTCCCTGCGAGAAGCGTGCCTGGCATGCGGGAGAATCCTGCTGGCGGGGCAGGAGCCGTTGCAACGATTTTTCCATCGGTATCGAACTCGAGGGCAGCGACACCCTTCCTTTTACCGATCCCCAATATTCGGCCCTGGTTGCCCTGACCCGCAAGCTTCAGGAAACCTATCTCATTACGGATATTGCTGGCCATGCCGATATCGCGCCCGGCCGGAAAACGGATCCCGGACCCTGTTTCGACTGGCAGCGCTACCGTGCTGCCTTGATTCAAAAACAGGCACAGGCGAAAACAGGCAGACCGGGCTACCTCGAAGAGGACGAAGCGCGCAGCTTCTCACCGGAAGACTGATTGCCGCTCCGCAGACCTCCGCTCCCGGAACCCTCCACGCTCATGGGAATGATTCCCTGACCACGCAGGTAGTCATCGTAGGTGCCCTTGAAGTCCGTAATGCCATCCGGTTTCATTTCCACGATGCGCGTGGCGAGTGAAGACACGAATTCCCGGTCATGGGAAACGAAAATGAGCGTGCCGGGGTACTTTTCCAGTGCCGCGTTCAGCGATTCGATCGATTCCATGTCAAGGTGGTTGGTGGGCTCATCCATGAGCAGTACATTATTCCGCTGCAGCATGAGCTTCCCGAACAGCATGCGCCCTTCCTCTCCTCCGGAAATGACCTGCACGGATTTTTTTACCTCATCCCCGGAGAACAGCAATCTGCCGAGAATGCCGCGCACCACCTGATCGTCGTCGTGCTCGCGGCGCCACTGCGTCATCCAGTCGGTAAGCGACATGGGCACGTCGAAATCGGCCGCGTGATCCTGGGCAAAATACCCGGGCCGCGCTTTCTCCGCCCATTTGACTTCCCCTGAATCCAGCGCAAGGTCGCTGGCGAGGCAGCGCAGCAACGTGGTCTTGCCGATGCCGTTGGGACCGATGATGGCGATTTTTTCGCCTGCCTCGACATTCAGGCTGAACTTGCGAATCAGCGGTTTTTCCATTCCCGCAAAACTCTTGCTGATGCTCTGCACCGAGACCGCAAGGCGATGCAGTTTTTCACGCTCGTCCACATCGATACGTATATAGGGATACTGGCGGCTGGAAGGCTTGACATCCTCCAGCTTGATTTTTTCGATCTGGCGTGCGCGGCTCGTCGCCTGCCGCGCCTTGGACGCGTTGGCGGAAAAGCGGCTGACGAACGCCTGCAATTCCGCAATCTGTGTCTTCTTTTTCGCGTTGTCCGCCAGCATGCGCTCTCTCACCTGGGTAGAGGCCAGCATGTAGTCGTCATAGTTGCCGGGATAGATGCGGATCTCGCCATAATCCAGGTCGGCCATGTGCGTGCAGACGCTGTTCAGGAAATGGCGATCGTGGGAAATGATGACCATCGTGCTCCGGCTTGCATTGATGATCTCTTCCAGCCAGCGGATGGTGTTGATATCGAGGTTGTTGGTGGGCTCATCGAGGAGCAGGATGTCAGGATCGGCAAACAATGCCTGCGCCAGGAGCACGCGCAGCTTGAATCCTGGGGCGATGGCGTTCATGAGCCCTTGGTGCTGGGACAGCGGTATGCCCACTCCCAGCAGCAGTTCGCCAGCGCGGGCTTCCGCCGAGTATCCGTCGAGTTCGGCGAAGCGGGCTTCCAGCTCGGCGGCCCGCATATAGTCATCCTCGGTGGCGTCGGGGTTGGAGTAGATGGAGTCCCGTTCCTCCTTTACCTGCCACAGCTCGTTGTGCCCCATCATGACGGTATCGATCACCGGGCAATTCTCAAAGGCGAACTGATCCTGACGCAGCTTGCCCACCCGTTCCCCGGTATCGACGCTGACGTTTCCGGCAGTGGGTTCGAGATCGCCCCCCAGGATCTTCATGAAGGTGGATTTGCCGCAGCCGTTGGCTCCAATCAGGCCATAGCGGTTTCCCTCGCCGAATTTGACGGAGACGTTTTCAAACAGGGGCCTGGCCCCGAACTGCATGGTGATATTGGCTGTGGTGATCACGTGTCTTCCTCTATGAACTGTAAGGAAAATAACCAAAAATTATAACATGAGACGTTCTGATATGGTTGCGACGCTGTGGCCGTGACGTCCGCCGGTGCACCCGGGACAGGCGCCCTGCAAGGGAAAACCGTGCTGGGGACACGGGTTAAGACCCATGCCGTTCATGCGGAACTCACGCTAATTTCATGCCATCCTGTATCATTGCGGTTTCGCGTTACGCCCGTATTTCATGAAAACGACGTTTCTGGATTTCGAGCATCCCATCGCCGAGCTTGAGGCCAAGATCGAGGAATTGCGCTTTGCCCAGGACAACTCGGCAGTGGATATTTCCGCGGAAATTCTGCGACTGCAGAAGAAAAGCCTTTCACTGACCAACAGCATATACGGCAAGCTTACGCCCTGGCAGATTTCGCAGGTCGCACGCCATCCACAGCGCCCTTATACACTCGATTACATACAGCATCTGTTCACCGACTTCGAAGAGCTTCACGGTGACCGGGGCTTTGCCGACGATCATGCGATTATCGCTGGACTGGCCCGGTTCGGCGGGCAGCCGGTCATGGTCATGGGACATCAGAAAGGGCGCGACACCAAGGAAAAGATCCATCGCAACTTCGGCATGCCCAAGCCGGAAGGGTATCGCAAGGCCCTGCGTCTGATGCAGCTGGCGGAGAAATTCGACATTCCGCTGATCACCTTCATCGACACTCCCGGTGCCTATCCCGGAATAGGCGCGGAAGAACGCGGCCAATCGGAGGCAATCGGAAGAAATCTTTATGTCCTTGCCGGGCTCAAGGTTCCCGTAATCTGCACCATCATAGGCGAAGGCGGCTCGGGTGGAGCGCTGGCGATCGCCGTGGGCGACGTGGTGCAGATGCTGCAGTATGCGACTTATTCCGTCATTTCGCCCGAAGGCTGCGCCTCCATTCTCTGGAAAAGCGCGGACAAGGCGCCGGAAGCCGCCGAGATCATGGGAATCACGGCGCAGCGGTTGAAAACGCTGGGGCTGGTGGACAAGATCATCAGCGAGCCCTCCGGGGGAGCTCATCGCGACTATATCGCCATCATGCAATCGGTAAGGAGAGGCATGCAGGAGTCCCTCGAATTCCTGCAAGGCTGCTCCAGGGAGTTGCTGCTGGACAAGCGCTTCGAACGGTTGATGAATTATGGCAAATTCAAGGAAGCCAAAATCCGGTAGTCTTGCCAGCAGGACGGAAGCCATTCTGCGGGGGGTAGTGCGTCCGGGCGACCATCTCGCCGTCGCCCTGAGCGGCGGAGTCGATTCGATCGCGCTGCTCGACCTGATGGCTCCGCTCTCGGCGCAAATGGCGTTTTCGCTCTCCGCCGTTCACGTCAATCACGGCATCAGCGCCAATGCCCATGAATGGAGCCGATTCTGCGACGAGCTATGCCGGGCTCAGGGCATCCCCCTCCGTATCGCGCGCGTGAAGGTCAGACAGAAGCCGGGGGACAGCCTGGAAGCGGCAGCGCGGGATGAACGCTACCGGATATTCAGCCAGCAGAATGCGGATTACATCGTATTGGCCCAGCATCTGGACGACCAGGCTGAAACATTGCTGCTCCAGCTCTTGCGCGGCGCCGGGGTGAAGGGGCTGAGCGGGATGCCGGCAGTCAGAAGCCTGGTTCCCCAAGATACGGCGCCCGCGCTTCCGGCGGGGGAGCCGGTATCGACGGCGCCGCCAGCGCCGAGAGAAGGGCCGCGATTACTGCGGCCGCTGCTGGAGGTATCGCGCCGCGAGATAGAAGAGTATGCCGGGAAGCGGGCTCTGCAATGGGTGGCCGATGAGAGCAACGATGACACCTCGTTTGACCGCAATTTTCTGCGTCACGAGGTATTGCCTCTCGTGGAAAAGCGCTTTCCTTCCTATCGCGGCAATTTCCTGCGCGCGAGCCGCCATATCGCCGAGGCCTCCGCCCTTCTGGACGAACTTGCGCAGATGGACAGCACGGGCTGCATGGCCGCAGGAAAGCTTCATGTCGAGGGTTTACGGAAGCTGAGCCTTGCGCGAGGAAAGAACTTTTTGCGCTATATGCTGGCGCGAGAAGGCGCCATCCTGCCCAGTACGGCAAAGCTCGATGAAATCCTGAGGCAACTCCTCTCTTTGCGCCATGATGCGAAGGTGCATATTCAGTTTGGCGATGCGGAGATTCGCTGCTTCAAAGGCGTGATTCACGTGCGGCACGTCCGCGGCCGAGCCCGGGCATCGGCAGAAACAGATTGGCAGGTGACCTGGAACGGGGAAAAGCAGCTTGGCATCCCGGAGCTTGACGGCAACCTGGCATTCAGGCGACGGGAAGAACAGAAAAAGGAAAAGCCGCCCAAGGAGGAAGAAGGAGAAGAAGGGGAAGAAAGCGCAGCAACAAACCTGCGGGAAACGGGAATAAGCCTGGAAAAATTGATCGCGCAGCCGGTCAGCATCCGCCCCCGCAAGGGAGGCGAACGCTTGCGACCGGACTGCAAACGCCCGCGCCGCAGCCTCAAGAACCTTTTGCGCGAAGCGTCGCTCCCGCCATGGGAGCGGCAATCGTTGCCCCTGCTGTTCAGCGGCGAGCATCTCGTCTGTGTGCCGGGAATCGGCGTGGATTGCGAGTTTCAGGCGAGGGAGGGAGAGCCGGGCCTGATACTGGAATGGCTTCCCAGGCGTCAGTAATCCCTCAGATCCGCTTCACGTTACAATGCAGGCGGATGCGCGATTTCGATGCAGCCAGGAGGTTTATTTCGTTTCATTCCCGGCTTGCGCACCGGCAGGCTTGCGGTTGAAAGAACCCATTTCTGGAACGGCCGGCAGGTCGGTCGAGGTGTGAGACAACACGAAGAGGACCGTGTAGTCGTTGTAATAGGAATCCCCCAGAAAAGCGGAGGTCGATCCCATGAAGTTGCCGGCCACATCGAAGATATTCATATGAAATTTCGCGTACCCTGTCTGGTACTGCGATTTGTAGAAGGATAATTCCGGCAGCGAAAATGGGATGATCTGGCTCTGGATGGGCGGCATTCCCATGAATGTTCCGGATAATTCTGTTCCCAGCGCTTCCACGATCACGTCGATCCGGTGCGTGGCATCCTTGCCGTCTTTCTGCACCAGATAACCCTGCTGTCCCAGCCAGCCGGCCACGACCTGCTGCAGAAGAGCCTGATCGGGAGTCATGCCCACCGTACTGATCGTCACGTTTGCGCCCGGGGGAACCGGCAGAACGCTGCGGGACTCGCGGGGAAGGCTTCTTTTGACTGCCTCGCTGAGAAGGAGCTGTTCGACAGCCGTTCTTGCCGACTGGGTGTTGCGCTGGGTGGTTGAACACCCAACCATGAATAAAAGCGTAACGGCTGCCAAAGCCATGGATTGTACTATATTGATTTTTTTCATTATTCAAACCTTGCTCTTAGATCTTTGAAACGAAAAAGAAAGCGGAAAAGGATAAGAAATTTTATTTTATATCGGAAACAGGAAAAGTTCGGTTGACTGCTCATGCAGGGAGAAAATCAGCTGGGGAAAAGGGGAAAAGGGGAAAAGGGGAGAGGGTAAGAGGGACACGCTCGCCCCAGTTTCTCCGCCAGTCATGCGAGGTTTTATGTCAGTTCGAAAACGAGCACTTCCGCCTCGCGGCCCTGATCGAGAACGAGATGCCTTTCCCCTGTGAACCTGGCTGCATCGCCTGCGTACAGAGGGGTGCCGTTGAGCGACACGCTGCCGCGCGCAATGTGCACGTAAATGAAGCTGCCTTTCTCTGCCACGTGATTCACGCGTTCTTCGCCATCCACCAGTCCGGCAAATATTTTCGCGTCCGCCTGAATTCTTGCGGAACCGGCCGCCCCATCGGGGGAAACGACGAGGCGCAGCCTGCCGCGCTTTTCGGCTTCGTCAAAATGCTTTTCCTCGTAATCTGGAGAGATACCGGTTTTGTTGGGAAGGAACCAGATCTGTAGAAAATGAACCTTCTCACTCTGCGAGGCATTGAATTCGCTGTGCTGGATGCCCGTGCCGGCACTCATGCGTTGCACGCTGCCCGGGCGAATGATCGAACCGCTGCCGGTACTGTCCTTGTGGGCGAGTCCGCCCTCCAGAACGTAACTGACGATTTCCATATCACGGTGACCATGCACGCCGAAGCCGCGGCCAGGCTCGACCGTGTCGTCGTTGATGACCCGCAAGGCGCGAAACCCGAGATGTTCCGGATCGTAGTATTCAGCAAAGGAAAAACTGTGCCAGGAGTTCAACCAGCCATATTCAACGTGACCCCGATCCCGTGCGCGGCGCAGTTTCATCGCGAGTGTTTCCCCGTCTGATAGGTGGACCGGGTAGCTGACCTGCCCCGAATTGCCCGATCGAAATCAAAAAAGAAATAACGCAGATAGCCATAGCCTGTCCATAGGTTATCACAGACCGTTGGCTATCGAGCCGTCTGCACTGCTCACGGGTATGGTGGGAGCGCCGCCCACGAAATGGGAAACCTTCGGTGGTTCGCTTCCTGTATGAAAACGGTGCACGTTTTCCTGGATGCGCTGATCGTCCCGGGTAACCCGCGCATGCTGGCGCAAATGACTGAGCCAGGAATCCTGCTGGTAAATCTCGGTATAACGGCCGGGCAGGGCAATATCCTCGAAAACGCCCCAGCCGAATGCGCCATCGCGGCGGCGAATGACACCGAGCAGTTGAATCGCATCCAGAAAGGCTGCGCGCTGGTCAAGCGCAACTTCGTATTCGACAGCGACCAGCACGGGACCGCGGTTCTGATCCAGCTTTTCGGCGCTCAGGGGATGCGGCCAGTGCAGGGATGGGGTCAAATCGGGTGCCTCCCGGGCACCGAGACCGAATTTGCGAACCGCCACCGCAGCTAGCAGGGCGCCGACAGAGGAGACCACGAGCGCAGCGGGGATGCCCGCATGGGCGGCAACCCACCCCCATAGCACGCTGCCCAGCGTCAGGCTGGCAGAGAAAATCATCAGGTAGAGGGCCAGCGCACGCCCCCGGACCCAGGCCGGAATTGAAGTCTGGGCGGCCACCTGAAGCGATGACAGGACGCTGACCCACGCCGCGCCACAAAGCGCCATGACGCCATACAGCACCGCCTCATCCCGGATCACAGCCACAAGCACGGCGGACAGGGCATACGCAATGCTGCCGATGAGCACAAGCTGGTTGCGGGAAAGGAGTGCCTGCAGTTTCGGCAGGACAATGATGACTGCAACGGCGCCGATACCGACGAAGGTCAGGAGAAACCCGTACGTTTGCGGCCCGCTTGCGAGCTCATGCCGGGCAATAAGCGGTAGCAGCGCCCATACGGAGGCGGCAAAAAGAACAAAGGCGGTGGTGCGGATCAGCACGGCCCGGAAAGGGGAGGCGCTGCGGGCATAGCGCAGGCCCGAGCGCAACGCCTGGAAGAAGCGCTCCGGTGGCAGAGGCTGTTTCCCCGGCTCGTGCCGCCACCGCCACAGCATTACGATCATGCCAATAAACGAGATCGTATTGAGCCCGTAGGCGGCCCATGCACCAAGTTGCGCCAGCAGAAGGCCCGCTACCGCCGGACCGATCGATCTTGACACATTCATGGACAGCGAGCCCAGCGCCACAGCCTGGGGCAGCATGGCTCCGGGCACGAGTTCGGGCGCGGTGACATTCAGCGCGGGGGTCGCCATCGCCGCCCCCAGACCGAGCGCAAAGGTCAGGATCAGCAGGCTCCATGCATCGAGCAGATTCGTTGCGGCGAGAAATGTCAGTGCGGCAGCCGACAAGGCCAGCCATATTTGCGTAACGAGCAGATAGCGGCGCCGGTCGAGGATATCCGTGAGGGCGCCGGCAACCAGTGCGAACAGTACGAGCGGCAGCGAATTTGCAGCCTGCACCAGCGATACCATCACCGGTGAGGGAGACAGGTCGGTCATCACCCATCCTGAAGCTGTTCCGTTGATCCAGGTGCCGATGCTGGAACCGAGCGATGCGAGCCAGAAGGTGCGGAATACGGGAACCGAGAGCGGACCCCACGCGCCCGGATTCGCAGGCCGGGGTGATCCGGATGCCTTCGATGTCCCGTGTGCTCGGAACGTCCCGGTTTCATCCAGCCCGGCAAGATTGTCAATGGAATCTTTCACTGGCTACATATTCGCACTAAGGAATGGCTTCGATCCGCCAGCACATCAGGGGGACCAGGCAAATACCGGATATCGGCAAGGAGAGATTCACCACGCGCGCAACAGGCTCTCCGGCTTGAGGTCAGGTGCCGCCTCCCGGCACCATCCGATCCAGCTTCTGCTCCATCGTGCTGACCTGCCTTTGCAACCGGAGAACCGCCCGGAGAATTTCGTCCACCTGAAAGCGATCGGATTCGGGGAGAGAGGGCGGCGAAGGAGGAGTAGGCGGACTGTCCGGTCCCGCCACTGCAACCGTGCTCGTTCCGGGGCTGACGCCTCCGCCGCCATCGTCATCGCCGGCGACGATACCGCGGTAGTTGCGGATGATTTCGATCAATACCATCGGCGAAGTCGCAAGATCGATCACATCTCCGTAGCGTTCCCTGATTTCGCGGATCATCCTCTGCTGTTTGTCGCTATTCATGCTGACCTCTATTGTGAGTGAAATGAATCGTTCCTGAATTTTTTCTGCCTGAGCCAGGTGATCAGGGTCGTTTTCTTCCCTTCCCGCAGGGGAACGCTGGAATGGATCATGCGGTGATTGCAGTTGCCGTTGGGAAACAGATTGTTCCACGCCAGCAGCGTGCCTGCTTCGGCTTGAACCTCGATGTCCAGCGCGCGGAAACGGGTACCGCCGCCCTGCACCGGCGTGGTGAGGTACAGGAGCAGCGTCAGGATCCGGTCGCCCGCGTAGTGCGCTTCCCAGTAGCCCGAGTCGAGGTGATAGTAAAAACCGCCATCCGGTGGATAGTCCGTCCCCTGCCAGTATTCCAGGCTGGCGACTTCCAGCCCGAACAGGGTTTCAAGGCGCTTCTCCACTGCGCCGATAATTGCCTGCAACTCATCGCTGAACCATTTCTGCTGCGCGGTTTCGCTGGTGCGGTAGGAGCTTAGCACATCGCGGCGGGTCCCGTCCGCCTGCAGCATGTAGGTCAGGCTCGGGCGCCAGAGCGCGAAATCCAGTTCGCCCAGAATGGCTTGGCATTCGCCTGTGGAAAGGAAATTCTCAATGAGGAGCATCTCGCTTGCAACCGGATCATGGAGCATGTCCAATGTCGTGCGTGGGGGATGAGTGCCTGCAGGACAAGTGCGTTCTTCCGGGGGAGACAGCCATTTCGCATTCAAAGCCGCCAGCGCGTGAGAAGGTGTATCCTGAACCAACTGTGAGAGAATCATGACTGGAAAATACTGCTTTTGATGGTACTGCCTTATTTATAGGCAATTTTGTCCGATAAGCAAGTCATTGATGAGGCAGGACGCGGATGCACCTATTTATGTCCTTCCTTGAGGAACAGTATTGCCGAATATGGCTAAATCCAAATCCACTTATTCCTGCACCGAGTGCGGCGGGCAGACCCTGAAATGGCAAGGGCAGTGCCCGCATTGTCAGGCATGGAATACACTGGTCGAGGCAATGGCGGAGAAGCCTGCCACGCGCTTTGCCACGGTGGCCGAAATCAGCCGGGTGCAGAACCTGAGTGCAGTGGAGATTCTGGAAGAGTCCCGCTATTCCACTGGAGTGGCGGAGTTCGACCGCGTGCTGGGCGGCGGGCTCGTGCATGGCGGGGTGGTGCTGCTGGGCGGAGACCCTGGCATCGGCAAGTCCACCCTGCTGCTGCAGGCGCTCTGCCACATGTCCTGCCTCCCTTTCAGCCGCAATGTGCTGTACGTGAGCGGGGAAGAGTCCGCGCAGCAGGTGGCGCAGCGCGCGCGGCGCATGACCCTGGATGCGAAGGCGATTCATCTGCTGGCGGAAATCCAGCTGGAAAGAATTCAGTCGGTGCTGGCCGAGCGCAGGCCCGATATCGCCGTGATCGACTCCATCCAGACGGTCTACTCCGAGGCGCTGCAATCGGCACCCGGTTCGGTCGCGCAGGTGCGCGAGTGCGCGGCCCAGTTGACGCGTTTCGCCAAGGCAAGCGGCACGAGCGTGATTCTCGTCGGCCATGTCACCAAGGAAGGGGCGCTGGCGGGCCCCCGCGTGCTGGAGCACATGGTGGATACCGTTCTTTATTTCGAAGGCGATACGCATTCCAGTTTCCGCCTGGTGCGGGCGTTCAAGAACCGGTTCGGCGCGGTGAACGAGCTGGGCGTTTTCGCCATGACGGAAAAAGGCCTGCGGGAGGTGAGCAACCCTTCCGCCCTGTTTCTTTCCCATCACGGGGGGCAGGTGCCAGGCTCATGCGTCATGGTTACGCAGGAGGGCACCCGCCCCCTGCTGGTGGAAATCCAGGCGCTGGTGGACGAGGCCCACGCGCCCAACCCGCGGCGGCTGAGCGTCGGGCTGGAGCAGAACCGGCTGGCGATGCTGCTGGCGGTGCTGCATCGGCATGCCGGGATCGCCGGTTTCGACCAGGACGTGTTCGTCAACGCGGTGGGCGGCGTGAAAATCACAGAGCCAGGGGCAGATCTGGCTGTCCTGCTTGCGATCGTTTCCTCGCTCAGGAACAGGCCGCTGCCGGAAAAAATGGTGGTCTTCGGCGAGGTCGGCCTCGCGGGGGAGGTGCGTCCCGTCCAGCGCGGCCAGGAAAGGCTCAAGGAGGCCGCAAAGCTGGGCTTCGTCCAGGCCTTGGTGCCCAAGGCCAACAAACCGAAGCAGGCGATTGCCGGGATTGAAATCATCGCGGTGGAGCGGGTCGGGGATGCAGTCGAGAAGATTCGCTGAAATCCGCCTTGGTGAGATCCGGCCAGTTCCGGAAATGGCAGTGACGGTTCTTCCCGGCCGCAGATGAGCCGCAGGCGCAAGTTGTGGGCATTGGTCGCGCTCTCCGTCGGAATCGGGATACTGGCGGTCGTCCTTCCGCCCACCCCCCAGCCTCAGGAATATCATCGTTTCGCGGACGATCGCGCCTTTCTGGGCATCCCTAATTTCTTCGATGTGATGTCCAACCTCTTTTTCCTGCTTGTCGGAATCGCAGGGCTGATATTCGTGTTCCGTTCGGGAGGAGGCCGCCCGGTCAGGAGTTTTCTGGAACCGGGCGAGCGCTGGCCCTACCTGGTTCTGTTTCTGAGCGTGGCGACGGTATGGGCCGGTTCCGCCTATTATCATCTTGCCCCCGACAATGACCGGCTCGTATGGGACCGGTTGCCGATTGCAATCGGCATTATGGCGTTGCTCGGCGCGACGCTCAATGAGCGCATTCATCCGAAGCTGGGTTCGCGGCTTCTGCCGTTGCTGATGGCAATGGGCGCGGGCAGCCTCGCGTACTGGCACTGGAGTGAGCAGCAAGGGGCGGGAAATCTGAACTTTTATATCGCGGTGCAGTTCTATTCATTGCTGGTCGTTTTTCTGCTCGTCATCTTTTTTCCCGCGAGGTATACGCGAGGATCGGACATTCATGTGGCGCTCGCTTTTTACGGGCTGGCCAAGGCGGCCGAGTTCTCGGACCGCGCAATCTATGATCTCGGGCATCTGATCAGCGGGCATACCGCCAAGCACCTGCTTGCCGCCGCAGGGATTTACTGGATCCTGCGCATGCTGAAAAAGCGCGCGCCATTGCCGGCTACGGCATCAGCGGAATCGGCGCGTGCTTATTGAGACTGGAAGATGGATAGGAGAGTGAAGTGCATCTGATAGAGGTTTACGGAGTGATGGGCGGCGAGGTAGCCATACGCCGCCTGGTGGACCGGTTTTATGACCTGATGGACGAGGACCCGGACTACTACGGGATACGCAGGCTGCATCCCCAAGATCTCACCAGTTCCCGGCAGAAACTGTTCATGTTCCTGTCCGGCTGGACCGGAGGCCCGTCGCTGTATACCGAAAAGTACGGAGATCCGCGCATGAGGAGCCGGCACATGCCATTCACGATCGGCATGCCCGAACGGGATCAGTGGCTGTCCTGCATGAGCCGGGCGATGGTGGATGTCGGACTGGATGAGGGGTTACGTAAAACGCTGGGCATGGCGTTCTATCAGACGGCAGATTTCATGCGCAATCAGCCGGAGTGACAGGAACGAGATAAAAAAGACTCGCAGCGGCCAGAATACTGCGGCCCGGACGCTACCCCCTGCAATTGCACGGGCCCCGGCGGCTGGCCGTCTGCTATCCGCTGGCGGATGGCAGATGATCCCAGGCCCGGCTCATCTGCGCGACAGGGAATTACTTTGTTCTGTAATAAGCGCCGGATGAGGGAGCGGAAGAACGAGTGTTTCCATACCCGTTTCCGCTCGCACCGCTTCGCTGATTTCCCCGTGCGCTGCCCCGGTTGTCGCTGAACGACCCGCCACGGCCGCCGTCCCAGTTTCCGTTGGCGCTGCCAGCATTCAGGCTGCCGCTGTTTGACCATGAGCGGCTGCGTTTGTGGGCGACGCTGGGTGCGCTTCCGGGTGCTCCGGAACCTGTCCGCGGCTTGAATCGCGGTTCCAGCCCCGGTACGACATGCGGAGGAATGCGGTGCCCGGTAAAGCGTTCTATTTTTTTAAGGTGGACGCCGTCCTTTCCGGATGCGAACGATACCGCGATTCCCGATGCCCCGGCACGGCCCGTGCGGCCGATGCGATGTACGTAGTCTTCGGCGAATTTGGGCAGATCGAAATTGATGACGTGGGTGATTCCAGCCACGTCGATCCCGCGCGCAGCAACGTCGGTGGCAACCAGCACGCGCACGCTGCCATTACGGAGCCTGATCAGCGTCCGGTTACGGTCGCGCTGGCTCATGTCGCCATGCAGTGCGGCGGCTTCATGGCCCTGCGCGAAAAGGGTGTCGGCTATCAGGTCGGCGTCGCGCTTGGTAGCGGTAAATACGATGGCCTGCTTCACGGTCGCTTCGCGCAGCAGGTGATCCAGCAAGCGGTTCTTGTGCGGCATGTCATCGACGTAGTGGACACGTTGCTCGATATTGTCCAGCCGAGCCTTAGCAGTTGCAACCTGTATACGCTTGGGTGATTTCAAAAGCCTTGCGGCAACCCCTTCCATCGCGTTGTCGAGGGTGGCGGAAAACAGCACCGTCTGGCGCGTTGCAGGAGTGGATGATGCGATTTTCTCCACGTCGTCGATGAAACCCATGTCCAGCATGCGATCTGCTTCGTCCAGCACCATCATTTCAAGGCGCGAGAAGTCGATCCGGCCGCGCTGGATATGATCGATCAAACGGCCGGGCGTGGCGACCAGGATATCCACTATCTGTGAAAGGAGCTTGTTCTGCAGGGGATAAGGCATTCCACCCAGAATGCTCACGACCTTGACGCGGGGCAGATGTTTGCCGTATTTCGCGGTAGCTTCCGAAACCTGGAGCGCAAGCTCCCGGGTCGGGGTCAGAACCAGTACGCGTGGCCCCCGGCTATGAGTTTTCGCAGGTGTCGCCAGGCGATGCAACGCGGGCAGCATGAACGCGGCGGTTTTGCCCGTGCCGGTCTGGGCTGAGGCTGCTATGTCATGTCCTGCCAGCAGTTCAGGGATAGCCTGTTGCTGAACGGGTGTGGGCGAGGTATATCCCGCCTCGCTGATGGCTTTAAGGATAAGAGGATGGAGATTCAGATTTTCAAAAGACACGTGTTTTTTCCTGTAAGCAAGATAATGAGCTTCATAAGTCAAGTCCGGCTTGCAGTCTCGCAGCAACTGCACAGGACGGCGCTTCGTGCTGCCTGTGCGTGGATGCGATGAGAGACTGCCGAGCCACGTTTTCCAGAGTTTCTGGCTTAATTTACTTGTTCAGCCCGGAACGACGGACTGTGCGCCTTTGCCTTGGCGCGCACTCAGGCGAGTTGGGAAATTCACAGCCAAACGTGCCCGAACGTGCCACTGGCGCAACAAACACGGAATTCGTGCACGCGTCCTCTGACGCGGACCTACCACGGAATTCCGACATCGCCGCTAACCAGCGTGCCGTGCAACTCTGTTATCAGCTTGAAAAAAACGAAGAGAGTTCAGGAACGGTCAGGAACGATGAAATCGAAAAAAGCCTGACGACATCAGGGTCTTTTCATCGAAGGGCGGAGTATACAGCAAGCCGGGCTCGTGTTGAAGGATTTTATTCTCGAAAAGGGAAAAGAAAAAGGACCAGGACCATGATTTCGCTCATGTGACTCACGGCCCTGGCTGAGGTCCCCGCTACCCTGTGGCTTTGGATCTCGACACCATTTCCTTCTTCAATGCCGTGATCTCGGGCTCATTCAGTGTTTCCGCCCTCAATAGGTCCTCGGCGGACCGGTCCAGCAGATCGCGGTACGATTTCAGGATGTCGATGGCGCGCTGGAGTGAATTGTCGACAAGCTCCCGCACCGTCGCATCCACGGTATTTGCCGTGTCGTCGCTATATTCCCGGCTTTGAGGCATGGGTATGCCGGGCTGAAGAAAGGCCGACCGCTCCCGGTCATAGGCAACGTTACCCAATGCTTCACTCATTCCGTAACGCAGCACCATGGCGCGGGCAAGATCGGTTGCACGAGCGATATCATCCGATGCGCCGGTCGAAATTTCGTTGAAGACCACCTGTTCCGCCGCGCGCCCTCCCATCATTACCGCCATTTTGTTTTCAAGTTCGCCGCGCGTCATCAGAAATCGGTCTTCGGTCGGGCGCTGGATGGTGTAGCCCAGCGCGCCTATCCCGCGCGGAATGATGGAAATCTTGTGCACTTCATCGGTGCCGGGCAGGGCGAGCGCCACCATGGCATGGCCCAGTTCGTGAAACGCGACGACCTGGCGTTCCTTCGGATTCAGGAGCCGGTTGCGCTTTTCGAGTCCGGCTACGACACGTTCGATGGCATTGTTGAAGTCATCCATCGTGACGGTTTCGGCCCGGCGCCGGGTCGCGAGCAACGCCGCCTCGTTGACCAGATTCGCCAGATCGGCTCCGGTGAAACCCGGGGTCAGGGAAGCAATCTGCTCCGGCTTGACATCGGGATCGAGTTTCACTTTCCTGAGATGGACGGCCAGGATTTGCTCGCGCCCGGTCCGGTCGGGGCGATCCACCAGCACCTGGCGGTCGAAACGCCCGGCGCGCAGCAATGCCGGATCAAGAATTTCAGGGCGATTCGTGGCGGCAAGCAGCACCACGCCGCTCTTCGGATCGAAGCCGTCGAGCTCGGCCAGAAGCTGGTTCAGGGTCTGCTCCTTCTCGTCGTGGCCGCCCAGCCCGTAGGCGCCGCGGGCTCGCCCCAGCGAATCCAGTTCGTCGATGAAAATGATGGCGGGAGCCATCTGCCGAGCCTGTTCGAACAGGTCGCGTACGCGCGCCGCGCCGACTCCGACGAACATTTCGACAAACTCGGAACCGGAAATCGAGAAGAAGGGAACGTTGGCCTCGCCTGCGACCGCCCGCGCAAGCAACGTCTTGCCCGTGCCCGGAGGACCTACCAGCAGGATTCCCTTGGGCACGCGTCCGCCCAGGCGGCTGTATCCCGTTGGATCCTTCAGGAAGTTTATGATTTCCATAAGTTCTTCCTTTGCCTCGTCGACGCCGGCGACATCCGCGAAGGTCACTTTGGTTTCCGTTTCGACAAATACCTTGGCGCGGCTTTTGCCGATCGACATCAATCCCCCGCTCATCCCGCCAGGGTTCATGCGGCGAATGATGAAAAGCCAGATGCCGAAGAAAATCGCCATCGGTAGCACCCACGACAGCAGATCGCGCACCCAGTTGCTTTGGACGACACCGGAATACGTAACCTGGTGCTCATCGAGCTTGTCGGCGAGCTCGGGTTCCACCCGCGTGGTGACGAAATCCTTCAGGCCATCCGCGCTCTGCTCTTTGAGACTCCCGTAGATATGATTTTCGGTGATAGCGATTTCTGCGATCCTGTCCTGGTCGAGCAGTTCGTGAAACTTGCTGTAGGGAATCGGCTGGACTTTCGTATATTGGGAATACAGATTCTGGATGAGCAGGACGCCGAATATCGCGATAATGACGTACCAGAAGTTGATTTGTGTTTTTTTATCCATTTTCTCCATTTGTTTTTCCTTTTGCGTCTTCTGCCATGTAGGACATTTCAGCGGCCGGATTTGTTCAGCATGTACCCGGTTTCCTCCCAAGGCCAGCCGACCCGCGCATCCGCCTCCGTGCCGGGACCGCTCCGTCGTGTCGATCAGAAAGCTTGACGTGAAAACGCCAATGGGTTTTACTCACGAAGTCATTGATTCCCGGCAGGGAATCAATCCGGGCCCTTGATTGCCGGGATATACGGTCATGGTAGCAGCATAGACGGGATCATGTGGAAGTCAATATCACCGGCTTCCACCCGGCCGGCTTCCCCGGTGCCCCGGCTGGCCTGTCAGAGTCCGAGCACTCCAGTCCTGCCGGGTGTCATTCCATCCACGGCCGTGAAGCGTACGCGGCCCTTCCGACCATAGTCCCTATCGGAATTCTTTTTTCAGCATGGCCAAGGTATTCGTCTGGCTGGGAGCGATTCTGTTTTCCTTGATGGGGAGTTGTATTGTCCAGGCTCACGAACCTGAAAGCGATCCGGTCCGGACAGTCAGGATCTCCGCCCCCGAACCCCTGCGAACGCTGCTGGCGACTCATTTCCCGCCGCCGGTGGCCCCCATGGCGGATGAAACCGCGCGTGCCACGTTCATGCGCCGGGCACAACGGGAAATCAGCGAACTTCTTGCCACCGAGGGCTACTTTGCGCCCGCGATTACGCTGCGTCTTGCATCGTCTGAGTCACCCGAGCTTGAGGTGGTACCCGGTCCGCGCACGATGATTTCGGAGGTCGACATCGAGTTCAGGGGCGATCTTGCACGGGATGAGCCCGCACAGCGCCTGCGCGTCGAGAAACTTCGGGCTGACTGGTCCTTGAAACCGGGGCAGCCGTTCCGCTCTCCTGCCTGGGAAGAAGCCAAGGCAGTGTTGCTGTCCAGTGTCGCGGCGGAGGATTATCCCACTGCGGAGATAAAGGAGAGCCGCGCGGAAGTGAATGCATCTACGTCGCGGGCACGGCTGCGGGTCGTGCTCGACTCCGGGCCTGCTTTCCTTTTTGGCGATCTGATCATCAAGGGGCTGGAACGCTACGACCGTTCGCTGGTATCCGGCCTGGCGTCATTCAGGTCGGGCGACCCTTATCGGCGGGAACAACTGCTCTCCTTTCAGACGAAATTACAGAATCTGCCTCAATTCAGCTCTGTCGCCGTGAATGTCGACCCGGCCGCCGCCACGCTGCAGGCTGCGCCCGTGGAGGTGGTGCTGTCCGAAGCTCAATCCCAGCGTGTTTCAGCAGGAGCAGGTTACAGTTCCAATACCGGGGCGCGGGGCGAACTCAATTATGCCGACAACAATTTTCTCGATCGCGCCTTGCGCCTGAACGCCGGATTACGTATCGAGCAGAAGCGCCAGACGCTTTCCACGGGAATCGACAGCGTGCCGGACAGGACGGGCCGCTGGTACTCCGCGGCGGCTGCGGTCGACAGAACCTTCATCCAGGACCTGGAGACGATACGCCAGAAAGTGGGCATTGGCCGTAACCAGCTTTCGGGCAAGTATGAAACGCGCCTTGCGCTGAACTGGCAGCGTGAAGACCGGGATCCGAAAGGCGGGGTGCACGAGATTAACCAGACCCTGGCGCTGGACGGGCTGCTCCGTTACCGGTCGATCGATGACCCTCTTTTTCCGCGCGACGGAAGCGTGACGGAACTGCGTGTCGGCGGCGGCAGCCAGCAGCTTTTTTCGGACCAGGATTTCCTGCGCACATACGTCAGACACCAGTTCTGGTTTCCGGTCGGAAAGCGCGATGTATTGTTTCTGCGGGGCGAGGCGGGCTATACCTTCGCCCCGTCGCGCTTCGGTATTCCACAGGAGTACCTGTTCCGGGCCGGCGGCATCCAGTCTGTCCGCGGCTATGCCTTCAATCGGCTGGGAGTGCGTGAAGGCTCCGCGGTGGTCGGTGGCAGGGTGATGGCGACTGGAACGGTCGAATACAATCACTGGTTCATGCGCAACTGGGGCGCGGCCGTTTTTGCCGATGTCGGTGACGCGGCTGACACTTTCGGCCAGCTGAGCCCCGTGGTGGGATACGGAGGGGGGATACGCTGGCGCAGCCCGGTTGGGCCGCTGGCGGTGGACCTTGCCCGTGGCCATCGCGACGGCAAGCTGCGGCTGCATTTTTCCATTGCGGTGGCTTTCTGATCTCATGACTTCGGAGCATCTCCATCGTCCCGAGCGTCCCGAGCGTCCGTCCCGGAAAGCAAGCCCGGTAGAGAGGGGCGGGGGGAGGTACGTCGGGCTGCTGTTCATGGTGCTCGTCATCGTGATCGCGGTTGCGGGAGTCTGGCTCATGACCAGCAGTTCGGGGCTTCGCTGGCTGGGAGCCGCCGTATCGCAGACAAGCGCGGGAAAACTGTCGATCGAGGGACTGGAAGGCGAACTCACCCGATCAGTCCGCGCCCGTGCCGTGCGCTTCACCGGAGAGGGGCTGATCATCCTCGTCCGTGACGTTCAGCTGGACTGGACTCCAGGCGATCTGGCTTCCAGGCAGCTGACGGTCAATCTGCTGTCGGCGAAGGAGGTGGAGATTGTGTCGCTTCCTTCTTCCGAGCCCGCTTCATTGCCTGAAAATCTGGAACTGCCTCTGTCGGTGGCCGTGCATAAGCTCAATATAGGCGTCCTGCGTCTCTTGCACGAGCAGGGCGGTACTCCCGCATTCACCGCGACCGCACTGACGGCGCAGATGGAAAGCGACGGGCATACCCATCGGGTAGCCGATATGCACGCGGGCCTGGAGTTCGGCAACCTGACTGCCGCCGGCTCAATCGAGGGGATGCGACCTTTCGCTGTCCTGGTCGAGGCCCGCCTTGCGGGAATGGCCGTGCCGGAGTTGCGTCCGGACCTGTCCGTATCGCAAACCGCCAGTCTTTCGATGAATGCGACGGGCAGTCTGGAGAAGCTCGATGTCGTGATGACCGGAAGCGGCGCCGGGCTGAAGGGCAGGGCGGAGGCACAGTTGCAGCCCTACGCGCCATTTGTCGTGGCGGGATTATCGATATCGGCAGAAGGATTCAATCCCCGCCTGTTCTCTCCAACTGCTCCGGCAGCCAGTCTCACGCTGGAAGCCGATCTGCGCGGGAATGCTGCCGGCCAGCTGGAAGGGGATCTGACCGTCCGGAACGAGATTCCCCGGGCTCTGGATCAGGGGGGGCTGCCTCTGCTTCAGCTTAAGGCACATCCGGTGTTATCCATGGAGGAACTCCGGCTGGATAGCCTGGCCATGGCCCTGCCTGGAAACGGCACGATTTCCGGACGCTTCGCTTTGCAGGTCAGGGAGGAAACCGCCGCTGCGGAACTGATCGTCAGCCGCGTGAACCCCGCCCGGCTGGATACGCGGATGCATGAAGCCAATCTCAGCGGCAGTGCCACCATCGGTGGCGATGCCGAGAAGCAGCGCGCCACCGTTGTGCTCAAGGACAAGGCGCTGCTGATGGATGTCATCGTGCTCAGATCGGGAGATATGCTGACTCTGGAAAAAGCGCATCTGCGGCACGGCCGATCCGTGCTTGCGGGCAAAGGTACGCTTGGATTGAGCGGTTCAAGGGACTTCGAGTTCGACGGCAGTCTTCGGCACTTCGATGCCTCCGCTTTTGTGAAGACGCTTCGAACCGACCTTAATGCCACGCTGGGCCTCGTGGGTGAACTTGCTTCCAAGGCATCGGGGGAAGCGGCGGGCACGGTACGTTTCAAAATGGAGAACAGCCGCATCGCCGATCATCCGGTTTTCGGCCACGGGCAGGTAGAGTTTGCGGGAGCGACTCGCGCCAAGGGAGAAGTGGAGCTGAGCATGGGCAGCAACAGGTTCGTTGCGCGCGGGGGGATAGGGCGTAAGGGCGATCGGTTGCAGCTGGAGATTGCCGCCCCCGCCCTGGCACAGCTCGGGTACGGACTGGGCGGCTCCCTTGCCGTGGAAGCGACAATGGACAGCCGTTTCGCGAATCTGCGCGTGAACGTGCTGTCGTTGCCGGACATGACGCTTCGCGCGAGCGCGAGTAATCTTGCCATGCCTGGCGAGCATCGCATCGGCACTTTCTCGGCTGAGGGGAAAGTTCAGGGCGACGTCATCGATCTGACGGCTTCGATGCTGAACTATGGGAACCAGGCGGGAACCCGGCTGGAGAACCTGAAACTGGAAGTGGCGGGAAGCAGGGTGCGGCACGGGGTGCGCATGGCCGCCCGTCTTGCCAACGGCCAGGATATTGCCCTGCGCGCCGAAGGCACGCTGGCCGATCCGACTCCGGCGTATCGCGACGCCGAATGGACGGGCGAGCTGTCCGAACTGTCCGGAACCGGCCGCATTCCATTTCAACTGGGGAATGCGCTGCCGCTTTCGATCAGTGCGCGCAGTATCTCGGCGGGGGGGACGAAGCTCCTCATCGCGGGTGGAAGCGTTGAGATCGGAGGATTCGAATGGAGTCCGGAGAGATGGCGCACGAGCGGGCGTTTCAGCGGAATCCGGCTGAGACCCGGCAGCAACCTCGACGGCACCATAGGCGGGAATGACGGGACGGTGAGCGAGTTTCTGCGTCTGGGCGGCGACTGGAATATCGACGCCGGGCAGCAACTCAAAGGGAGGCTGAACGTCGGCCGTGAAAGCGGCGACTGGGTCGTCCACGGCGAGCCGCCGTTCACGCTGGGATTGCAGATACTCCACCTGTCCGCTCTTGCCGCGGACGGCAAGCTGATCGGAGAGCTGAAGGCGAAAGGCATGCGGCTGGGCGAAGCGAGCGCGACGCTGACGTTCCCGCTGCAAAGATCGTCCGAGTCGGTTCTGAACTGGACCGTGGCGGAGGACGCGCCTCTCGCAGGGCATGTGCTGGTGGATATGGAAGACATTTCCTGGGCTGGCCCCGCGCTGGACAGCACCAATAACATAAGGATGGGTGGAGCGCTTGATCTGCGGGCAGACGTGATCGGAACTTTTCACGCTCCGCGGCTGAGAGGGTACATAAATGGCACCGACCTGGCTTTTGCTTTGCTGGATCAGGGCGTGCGTTTCGAGCAGGGAGAACTCGCGGCCCGTTTCGACGAGAAGTCGCTCCATCTGGATGCACTGGATTTTATCGCCCCTCATCTGCCGCCACCCTCCGATCGTCTCCTGCGTAACGTGGAGCTTGCCAAAGGTCCTGGCAGGCTGAGCGGCTCAGGCGTCATGGACCTGACGGGCGAGCGCGGCAACCTGGAGATTGCCGCCACACTGGTGCCACTGGCGCAGCGGCCCGACCGCTGGATCATCGCTTCCGGGAACGGACAGGCCACTCTGGAAAACAACCGGCTCACGCTAAGAGGGAAACTCACGGCGGATGCCGGCCTGCTTGCCCAGCCCACCGCAGGGCGGCCGCACCTGCCGGATGACGTGGTGGTGGTCGGGCTCGATGCGTCCGGTCAGCAGGCACCCGGGGGAAAAGGGTTGCGAATCGATATGGAGGCTGCGCTCGATCTCGGCGAACGGTTTTATATACGCGCCTCCGGTCTTGAGGGGCGCCTGGCGGGTCAACTGAGCCTGCGCGGCGAACCCGGAGAACGTTTGCGGGCCACCGGCACGATCACCGCCCGGGATACCAGTTTTGAAGCGTATGGACAGCGCCTGACGGTGGAACGCGGCATCGTCAGTTTTCAGGGTCCGCTCGATGACCCGGGCCTGAATGTGCTTGCATTGCGCAAGGGGCTGGCCGTGGTGGCTGGCGTCGAGGTCACCGGCAGCGTGCGCCATCCCAAGGTGAGGCTGGTATCGACACCGCATGTATCCGACCTGGAGAAGCTATCCTGGATTGCGCTGGGCCGCGCGCCGGGTGGAAAAACGGATGCCTCCCTGCTGCTGGCCGCCGCC
>CAYXQR010000039.1:0-17003 GCA_964466955.1 uncultured Nitrosospira sp. | reverse complement strand
GGTACCAGGCATAAAAATGCTTCGCACTCCAGCCTGTATGCTTTGCCCGATAACGCTCCGTCACCTGCATCACCTCATCTACCGGCACGCGCCGATGGGATACCTGCTCCAGTCGCCGGTCTATCAATCCTTCCACACCTTCTTCCCGATACCGGTTAAGGTGGCGGCGGAAAGTCCGTTCGCATACCCCAAGCAAACTCGCCGCCTCAGTCTGGGTCAGCCGTCTGCACCCCCATCCCTCATAAGCCTCTTCAAAACGCATCTTCCGTATCTCCTGTAGCAATTCCGTCCGCCTCATCCGTACCCCTCCTTCAGGTACAGTGAACCGGACAGATCATCTGCTACAAGTCCGGACAGTTTATTTGTTCTCTACATCGCCTTATCCGTTGGTTTGCATTTTCATTTGACCCATCCTATTATGAATCAAGGTTATGCTGCATCTGAATCTGAATCCCTGAAATATCTGGTCGAGTCATTTACTATGCCAACAATTTAAGGAGACCACGATGAGAAGAATCTACTTTCTCGTTCCCGATATCGCGACCACGAAGCGTATTGTCGATGAACTGCTCCTGGCTCGAATCGAGGAACGACACATACACGTAATCGCGAAGCGGGGAACGGAACTGGAAGATCTTCCTGAAGCCAGTCTCTTGCAGAAGAGTGATTTTGTCCCTGCAGTGGAGCGTGGACTGGCGTTAGGCGGGTCGGTCGGCGTGCTCGCCGGTCTGGTTGCTGTCGTGCTTCCACCGGCTTCCACAGTCATCGCTGGTGGCATTCTGCTGGGAAGTGCGCTAGCCGGGGCCGGAGTAGGTGCTTGGGCCGGGGGACTGATCGGCGCGAGCACTGGGAATTCCCGGATCAAGCAGTTCGAGCAAGCAGTGGAAGCAGGCCAGTTTCTGGTGCTTGCGGATGTGTCGAAAGGACGTGTCGAGGAGATTGAGGCGCGTATCAAAAAGCACCTGCCTGAGGTCGAGATCGAAGGGACGGAACCCGTAATTCCGGCGTTTCCTTGAGTGCCGCATTAGTACCGCATAATTCCGGTCCCCCGGTTTGTCTGAGCGACTGGGGAACCGGGGAGAGTGAGTGAATTCACGCGGTTTTATGGCAACACAGGAAGATGCTCGCAGAGTGCAAACATATCGAGAAAATAACATGCTTCTTGCGAAGAACACGGTTTCACGTCATTGCATTGGCACGTGATCCGGATAGTAAAGGAAAAGGTCGCAGGGCCGGTTCCATGCGGCAGGACACCTGCGCACCGGCAGGTACTTTGAAGCTGAACGGGCGTAATTTCTTCCGGTGTCGCGATTGCCAACGCTTTTGAGTCGAAAGCAAGGATTGGCGGAACAGTCATCTGCGCAGATTGTTTCAGGCCTGGCTTTTGCTTGCATCGTTATACTGGTTTATCATTTGCCTTTCCCCCGGCGGCAGGCCGTAGATCGCCCAGAGATGCCCGGACTCGACAAATACAATTTCTTCCCGACCGAAATCAGGTTGCATCGAAAATCCCGGTGCCTGGAGATTTCTTTCAGTGACGGCAAGACTTTTCTCTATCCGTGCGAATTCCTGCGTGTTCATTCACCTTCGGCTGAAGTGCGCGGGCACAGCCCTGGGCAGGAGGTGCTGCAGACGGGCAAGAAAAACGTGAACATCATCCATATCGAACCAGTAGGCAACTATGCGATCCAGCTGAATTTTTCAGACGGTCATAATACGGGACTGTATTCATGGGATTTGCTTTATAACTACGGTGTGCATCAGGATGAGATGTGGCAGCGTTACCTGAGGCGCTTGGAGGAGGGGGGAGGGAGTCGGGAGCAGATCAGTCCGCAAAAGTCAGTTCCCCGGTCAGAGGGAAGGTAAAGAGGTCGCTCAACGGTCTCTACAAATATCCAGAATTTGAGGCACAGATGACAAAAACCACCCATTTCGGTTTCGATACCGTCACGGAAGCAGATAAGGCTCGCAAGGTGGCGGGTGTGTTCGACTCGGTAGCAGATCGCTATAATCTGATGAACGACCTGATGTCCGCTGGTCTGCACCGAACATGGAAGCGATTTGCAGTGGAAGCGAGCGGAGTCAGGAAAGGGGAGCGGGTGCTGGATATTGCGGGAGGAACAGCCGATCTGAGCGCACTGTTTCTGGAGCAAGTTGGCAGCAGCGGAGAAGTCTGGCTCACGGACATCAATAACGCGATGCTGACAATTGGGCGCGACCGGTTGCTCGATGAGGGATCGTCAGTTTCAGCCATACAATGCGATGGTGAAAAACTGCCTTTTCCGGAAGGTTATTTTGATCGCGTGAACGTTGCATTTGGCCTCAGGAACATGACGCATAAGAATATTGCGCTGCGTGAGATGCTGCGCGTGCTGCGTCCCGGCGGATGTGCAATCGTTCTCGAATTTTCGCAGGTATGGAAGCCACTGCAGCGCCTCTACGATCTCTATTCATTCAATGTGCTTCCGGTCATGGGCGGACTGATCGCGAGGGATCAGGATAGCTACCGGTATCTGGCAGAATCCATTCGCATGCATCCTTCCCAGGAAGAATTGAGGCGGTTGATGCAGGAAGCCGGATTCGAGCGGGTGGAGTACTTCAATCTTGCGGCAAATGTGGTCGCCGTGCATCGGGGTTATAAATTCTAGCCATACTCTGCGGAAAAGCGGCGGCATCTGCTTGGCTCGCGCTATGTTCGCAGGATGACCTGCTATCATTCGATAGCCTTGCGCATCGCCTGGAGTAGGGAGCAGGAGAGTTGCTTTATCCGTCATATGTCGGATAGCGTACAGAACATCACGCTGAGGCCGGGTTAGGATCAGTTAGTATTTGTCATAAAAAAACCACCTTGGAAGAGGGGCCCCTGCAGGTTATCCCCTAAGGAAGGAGGATGAATGAGTTCAGGGAAACGTTGCCTTTGGACCATTCGAGTAAGCCTCTCCGGAATTTCTGTCAAGAGATCGCGCGTAGCCGGATAATTGGTTCGCGGTTCCCCTGGCTTTTTCTGATACTGCAGTTGTTCGCAGTCATATTGCCCCTCACCATCCACGCGCCTTTGGCCCGGCATCGCGATGGCGGGCGCATCAATCAATAAGGGTTCATCCATGGCCGATGTTCGCCATGCGGCACTTGTCTTTGGTGAAATATTGATAGACCGGTTCCCCGGCTGTGAAGCGCTGGGAGGCGCTCCTTTCAACGTTGCCTGGCATCTGCGCAACTTTGGCTGCACAGCAATTCTCGTCAGCCGGATAGGACAGGATGCAGCCGGGACACGGCTATTGCAGACCATGGAACGCGGGGGGCTGGCTACGCACGGCGTGCAGCTCGACTCATCTCATCCCACCGGGGTTGTCGAGGTCCGTGTCACGCCTGAAGGCCACCAGTTCGATATCGTCGATGACCAGGCATACGATCATATTCATCCGCGCCTGGCCAGAATGACCGCTCTGGCAGCCAATCCAGAAATGGTCTATTTTGGCACGCTTGCTCAACGAGCGGGTTCGCACCGCGCTCTGCGTCATCTGCTGCGTGCAGCCAGCGGACAGCGGTTTTTCGATGTCAATTTGCGTGATCCGTGGGTGGACGCGGATCGTTTACTTTGGTCCTTGCAGCAGGCAGATATCGTAAAAACCAACGACGACGAGCTTGCGCGGATCGCGCGACTGATGGATCTGGGAGAGAAGGCTCCAGACGACCAGGCAAGGGCGCTGATCCGGCAATATCGATTGAGCGGTGTACTCGTTACATGCGGTGCAGATGGAGCGTGGTGGCTGGATGAATGTGAGCGAAAGGAAGTGATCGGGTCACAGCCGTTGAGCAGTATCGTCGATACGGTGGGCGCCGGCGACGCTTTTTCTGCTGTTTTCATGTTCGGGCGCCTGAATGGGTGGACCCCTGCGGTGACGCTGCAGCGCGCCAATCGATTCGCCGGTGAAATCTGTGGCATACGCGGCGCCATTCCAGACAGTAACGATTTTTATCAGCCATTTATTCATGAATGGCTTCTGCATCCATGAGCGAACTATATATCCTGATGCTGAGTATCCACGGCCTGATTCGCGGACACGATCTGGAACTGGGCCGGGATGCCGATACAGGTGGGCAAGTGCTGTACGTGGTGGAACTGGCTCGTTCTCTGGCACGTCAGCATCAAATCGCCAAAGTGGATCTTGTGACAAGACGTATTGAAGATCCTGCGGTATCCACTGATTACGCACAACCGGAAGAAACGCTCGGCAGCGAGGCCCGCATCGTGCGACTTCGCTGCGGACCGCGCCGCTATCTGCGAAAGGAAAGCCTCTGGCCCTACCTCGATCATATGGTGGATCATGCGCTGCTCTTTCTGCGCGAACAGAAGCGCTTACCCGATGTCATCCACAGCCATTACGCGGATGCCGGATACGTGGGCATGCAATTGTCCCAGCTCCTCGGCATTCCCCAGATTCACACGGGACATTCCCTGGGACGCAGCAAACAGGAGCGTCTGCTGGCTCAGGGGCGAAAACCGCAGGCCCTGGAGCGCCAGTTCAGCTTTTACCGCCGCATCGCAACCGAAGAATCGGTAATGCAGCATGCCAGCCTGATCATCACCAGCACGCCCCAGGAGAGCGCGGAACAATATGGGATGTATACCAATTATCATCCTGAACGCGCAGTTGTCATCCCCCCGGGGACCGACATATCGCGTTTTGCTCCGCCAACCCGCAAGACGCCGTCTGATCCGGAGACGGCAAAGCTGATCGATCGCTTTCTGGTGCAGCCGCGCAAGCCGCTGATACTGGCGATCTGCCGGCCGGAAATGAGAAAGAATCTGGACGCGCTCGTCGCGGCATACGCCAGTTCAGCGAACCTGCACGAGCAGGCCAATCTTGCCATCGTAGCTGGAAATCGCGAGGATATACGGAAACTGGATGGAGCCCAGACCGAGGTGATGACGAACCTGCTGCTCGATATCGATCGTTATGACCTGTGGGGCCAGGTAGCGCTGCCGAAACATCACAAGCCAAGCGACGTTGCCGAATTTTATCGGCTGGCGGCGCAACGCCGGGGAATTTTCGTCAATCCGGCGCTGACCGAGCCGTTCGGACTGACTCTGATCGAAGCCGCTGCCAGCGGCCTGCCGGTCGTTGCAACCGAAGATGGGGGGCCGCGCGATATCGTGGCGAATTGCAGGAACGGCGTGCTGGTGAACCCTCTTGATACCCAGGCCATTGCCGAGGCCATGGAATTTGCTCTGGCCGACCCGCAACGCTGGCGCCGATGGGCGCGAAATGGAATCGTCGGTGTCAGGAACCACTACACCTGGGACGCCCATGTCAAAAAATATCTCCATGTCGTATCGCGCCTGCTGCATCACGAGCGTAAACGCATCAGGCGCAATATGGCCATTTACCAGCGGCTGCAACGCAACCCACTGCCACTGGTTTCCCATATGGTTATCAGCGACATCGATAATACCTTGCTGGGTGATCGTGACGCCTTGCAACGCTTCCTGGCAATCCTGCGGGCTACCCCGCCTAATCTGGGTTTCGGCATCGCGACGGGACGCACGCTGGATAGCGCTCTGAAAGTATTGAGCGAATGGGGCGTGCCGTTGCCGGATGTGCTGATTACTGCGGTAGGAAGCGAAATCAATTACGGGCGCGAGTTGCGACCGGATGTGGGTTGGCAGAACCTCATCAAGCACCTGTGGCGGCGCGACGCGCTACAGGATGCGCTACGCAAGGTACCGGGCCTGACATTGCAGGCAGATGAAAACCAGCGTGAGCTCAAGCTCAGCTATGACGTGGACCCCGGCAGGATGCCCTCGGTAACCAAAATCCGGGGGATACTGCGCGAGCAGAACCTGTCCGCAAATCTGATTTATTCGCACCAGGCCTATCTCGACGTCCTGCCGTTGCGAGCTTCCAAGGGAAGGGCGATACGATATCTCGCTTATAAGTGGGGGCTGCCGCTGAATGCGTTTCTGGTAGCAGGCGATTCCGGAAACGATCTAGAGATGCTGGTGGGGGACACGCTCGGCGTGATTGTCGCCAACCACAGTCCGGAGTTGGCGAGCCTCAAAGGGAATGAACAAATCTATTTTGCTCGCGCAGGCTACGCGGATGGAATCGCGGAAGGCATGGCGCATTATGAGTTCGGTACTTCCATAATGGAGACTGCGAATGATACACAGATTTGAGGCCTGGGCCGCTGAGCATCGCAGCGATTTATATGCGCTCATATCGCGGTGGTTCGAACTGGAGCGACCGCTTTTGCTGCGCTCAGATCTGCGAGCGGCTTTCGATGTCATCAATGACGAAAACGAAGCGATCTTTGCCGATACGCCCCTGCATGACGTAATCAATATTCTTCAGGAAGCGGTGTGCCGGCCTCCCTTCGTTTATATGGCATTACGGGAACACGCCGGCAGCTGGAGTTGCATGAGCATTCATCAGCAACAGCTGGTGCCCGAACCGGTGAGTGTATCGGACTATCTCGCTTTCAAGGAACTCCTGGTCCGTCCGGAAGGCGGGAATGAGGCGGTACTGGAACTGGATTTCGCGCCCTTTAATCGCGGTTTCTCACGGCTTAAGGAGATCCGTTCCATCGGGCAGGGCGTTATTTTCCTGAACCGGCAATTGTCGGGCAGCCTGTTTACCCAGCTTGGCCTGGGGGCCGACAAGCTTTTGCATTTCCTGACCGTGCATTCCATGGATGGCGTGCACCTGATGCTCGAGGGGAATTTCGCGGACGTGGGTGCGCTTCGTGCGGGTTTGCGGCAGGCACTTGGCCTGCTCGACAAATACGCTGAGGACGCTCCCTGGAGCGATATCGCGGAGCCGCTGAGAGGATTGGGTTTCGCTCCGGGCTGGGGCGATCGTGTCTCTCGCGTGAGCGAGACCATGAGTCTGCTGGTGGATATTCTCGAAGCGCCGTCACCGCAAACACTCGAAAATTTTCTCGCGCGCATTCCGATGATTTCGAAACTGCTGATCCTTTCTCCTCATGGTTATTTCGGCCAGGATAACGTGCTGGGATTGCCGGACACGGGCGGGCAGGTGGTTTACATACTCGACCAGGTGCGGGCGCTGGAACGTGAAATGAGTGAACGGCTGATCCTTCAGGGGATCGCTTCACAACCCAAGATCATCATCGCGACCCGGCTGATTCCCGATGCGGGTGACACTCTGTGCAACCAGCCAATCGAAAAAATTCACGGGACTCACAATTCGTGGATCGTGCGTGTCCCGTTTCACAAGCCCAACGGAGAAATCGTCCGCCATTGGATATCGCGTTTCGAGATATGGCCGTATCTGGAAGCATTTGCGCATGATGTTGAACGGGAAGCGCTGGCGCAGCTGAGCGGTCGACCGGACCTGGTCATCGGCAACTATTCCGATGGGAACCTCGTCGCCTCGTTGATCGCAAAACGGATGGGGATAACCCAATGCAATATCGCGCACGCTCTTGAGCAGAGCAAATATCTGCACTCCGCTCTCCACTGGCGGGAGAATGAAAATCAATATCACTTCAATTGTCAGTATACGGCGGATCTCATCGCCATGAACAGCGCGGATTTCATCATCACAAGCACCTATCAGGAGATCGCCGGCACGCCTGACACAGTGGGGCAATATGAGACCTATCAAAACTATACGATGCCTGGTCTTTATCGCGTCGTGAACGGGATCGATCTTTTCGATCCAAAATTCAATATCGTCTCGCCAGGAGCAGACGCCGATGTGTATTTTCCCTACCTCGACGGTGAGCGTCGCCTGCGCTCCCTCATACCCGAAATCGAGCGCCTCCTGTATGAAGACGATCCCTGTGTTCCATGGCGAGGTTATTTCAATGATCCCGCAAAACCTCTGATTTTTACGATGGCACGGCTTGACATGGTGAAAAATCTGACGGGCTTGGCGGCATGGTTTGCGCAATGCCCGCGCTTGTGGGAGCGCGCCAACCTGCTGGTCATAGGAGGGCATATTGACCCCGCCGCTTCAACCGATGACGAGGAACGCGCTGAAATCCATCACATGCACGCCATCATGAGCGAGTATCAGCTGGAGGGGCGCATGCGCTGGCTTGGCACGCGTCTCGAAAAGAACCTCGCGGGTGAATTGTATCGGCATATCGCGGACCGCCGTGGAATATTCGTTCAGCCGGCGCGCTTCGAGGCATTCGGGCTGACCATTATCGAGGCGATGGCTTCCGGGCTGCCGGTTTTTGCGACCTGCTACGGAGGTCCGCGGGAAATCATCCAGCATGGAATTTCCGGCTATCATTTCGACCCTAACAATGGGGCCGTAGCGGCAGACGCCATGGCGTTGTTTTTCGAGCGTTGCGCCGCTGACCCCGCCTTTTGGGAGTACATTTCGCAAAATGCGTTGAGGCGGGTGGAATCACGCTACACCTGGCGACTTTATGCGGAGAAAATGATGACCCTGTCTCGTATCTACGGCTTCTGGAAATTTGTCACCAATCTGGAACACGAAGAAAAGGTCCGGTATCTCGACATGTTTTACCATCTTCAGTTTCGTCCCATCGCGCAGGCGCTGTTTCCCCATCAATAAACAAAGGCAGCCCTGCTTTCTCTCATCGCCAGGATAGTCAGAAAGCACGAAGTGCTCGTAGCGGATTCCTGGGTGAAGAGATTTTGCTGGTGATCCGATGTATTACAATCGGTCATCGCGATTTACTCGCTTTCAGGCGGTCCCGCCGGGACCTGATCCACATTCGACGAGGAGGGCGGGAACGGCTGGAGGTTTACCTTTCGCAGCGCATTTTCCAGATGGTTTTTCACAGCGAAGGTACTCATTTTTACTATGGGAGCAATTTCCGGAATGGTTTTGCCAGTCCTGGTCCAGTTCATGATCTGGGTTTCCTCGGCATTCAAGCAGGATTCCAGCTGATTTTCCGCAGCGAAAGTCCTATTGGGGCAAGGGATAGGCTCAAGCCGCCCGAATGCGGTGTCCAGATAGGGTAAAAGTATTCTTATCGCCTTAAGGGACGAGACTCCGATCTCTATTTTTGAACTAAACATCAGGTAAAGGCAGTCGTGCGATCCGCGTTTATCGCTTACCCCATGTATCAGGACGGATTTCATGCCTTGAAGCGCCAGCCCCAGTGGGCACTGCAGCCCCCGTCCCCCGAGCAGAAAACCGGACTCACCCAAGTGGAGACCATAGGGCATCTCTCCCAATTCCACCCAGCGATTGAAAAGCCCTTGCAGGAGTGGCGATAGCGCTTTTCCGCTGGAGCGCGTGGTTCTCACATCGACCAGAGCAGAGATGAGATCATGGCGGATGTGTCCCGATCTGAAATCACCCCAGGCCGCAAGCATAATTTCATGGGGCAGGTAGAATTGTATTTCGCCCTGCAGCCACATAAAGAAATCGTAATGGCGCTGCACGGCCAGCCACTCTCGGATGATGCGTGCATGCCGTTGCGCATGTCCGGCAGAAACAGAAGAATTCAACTCCATGTCCATACCCGCAACAAAAAACATGTCATCAGCGGGTTTCGCTGTTCAATTCAAAATTACGCAATATTTGTGCCATATATTAATAACCGGATTCTTAACAACAAATGATTGCCAGATCTATCGGGGTAGTGAAACTGTAAAAATTGCCGACGACCCGTCAGCCCAGTGAGTGCTCCGGTTATTGTCTCCAGGGAAGCTGAGCAAATCCTCGCTGAACGTGTTGCTGCTAAAATCGGGATGATCATAAGGCGCGCGACGCAGTTCGTAGCCTGGACTACGATGCCAAGGAGCGCATGGTGCCCCGAGGCGTTGCCCGAGGGGCCCCGCAAAGCGGGGATCGGGCAGCGGAGGGGATGCCAGGCCGCGCCAAAGTTATACACAGGGCGCCAACAGCCCGCTGCCGAGCAGTATCTTCCTGCGGAAGATACTGCTCGGCCCTGCGCGGTCGTACCATTCGCGTCGTCGTCTTTCGCGCATCCCATCCCGCAAAGCCGCCGTCGCGCCAGCGGAGATTTATTCAGCGCTTCCCTTGCAAATGCTATGGTCTGTCTTTATGCAAGGGATTTTCCAGTTGATGATAAGGCACGCTTTTGGTTACACTTCCGTAGAATTTTGGTGATGCGCCTTGGGAGCTTTGCCAGGAAGACACGTTTTGCATCCGGCTGGCAGCAATTATGCCCGCGAAGCTGTCGTTGCCAACGGAGGAATATTTTTGCAAGGAGTTCTCATGAACAAGAAGTGGATGGGTTTTGCAATCTTAACGTTATTCTTTTCGCTGCCAGCCGCTGCCGCGCTGCAGAAGGTGGAATCACAGCAAAACCAGCAGGCACAACCATTGGCGCATGGTGACGGCTGGCGTTTGGTACGCTCGGTTCAGCTCGGGAGTACCTCGAACTATATCCATATGGTACTGATCGACAAGGAGCGGGATATGGACAAGGCTGTCTATGGAGCGGCGCTGAGCAAGCTATGCAGGTCCGAGCCCGATTTTTGCAGAGTCAGGTTCTGGAACGAGGAGCGCCATGTGGCGAAGTCCATTTCATTCACCGATGCACAGTTCAAGGCGCTGAGAGCGGAGTACATATTCAACAGGGCAGGTAATCTCCAGCAGATGCGATATGCGTGTACGGTTGTGTCGGACAAAAACCAGTGCTTCTCCCATTGATCCAGGCCGCGAGTTGTCGGGCTGGCATCGGTCATGAGTAATGCCGCGCTGGCTGCTATTCTGCATGCGGGATAGATGGACTGGAAATGCCAGATAACAAACACGAAAGGAGGAAGAATGCCGCGTCGTCTGATCAGTTCAGGTTCAACATTTGAGCAGGAAATCGGTTATTCCCGCGCAGTGGTCGAAGGCGACTGGATTTTTGTCTCCGGCACGACCGGCTTTGACTATAGTCGGATGACGATATCGGATGATGTACTGGAGCAGGCGGAGCAGTGTTTCAGGAATATAGAAGCTGCGCTGAATGAAGCCGGAGGCGGCCTGACTGATATCGTTCGCGTGACCTATGTTTTCCCGGATGTGGCGGATTTCCCCAAGTGCTGGCCAATTTTTCGGAAATATCTCGGGCAGATCAGGCCAGCGGCAATGATGCTCGCCGCGGGCTTGTCCGATCCCCGCATGCGCATCGAGATTCAGGTGACAGCCTGCCGCGGTGAGAAGGCTTGAGCGCCACTCCACGAAGTGGGGCGGAGAAGCTTCCCTTCAGCGGATGGGCGCAAAACGGGGATTGAAATGAGGTTCAGTATGGTAACGATACTTCAGGGAGGCAATTGATGACTGCAAAAACAAATAAAGTTTTTATCAGCTTCGCGCTCAGGGACAGGAAGGCTCACGACGATCTCCTTGAGCAATTGAAAAAAGAGCAGACGCAATATTCTTTTGAGGAAATGCCGATCAAGCAGTCGTGGGAGCCGGCATGGAAGGATGAGTGCCGTGAAAAGGTGACGGGTTGTGATGCCGTAATCGCACTGGTCACAAAGAATATTATCAGAGCGGATGGCCAGCAATGGGAGTTGCGTTGTGCTTACGATGCCAAAATGCCTGTGCTGCTTCTTCATGGCGATGACGATAAGCTGCCCTCCAAGCTACCCGAGCCCGTGGGTCAGCGCGACATCGATGAATGGACTGCTTCCACCATTTCAGCGTTCCTCAACAGGCTGTAGAGCATTCAGAATTATATTGCGTACCCGATATCTGGGACGGCATCGCGCCGGCCCGGGGTATGCAGTGTATTTTCTGGGTTACGCCAGCTTCCTGTAAAATACTCGCCGGAATGCAAATCCAGCCCTGCATTCCTCCCTTATCAGATGCGCAGACCTGCTGATGCTGAACTGGTCGATCAGATCCACGCATGGCATAGAGCCTTTTACTGCAGCACGTACAGAGCGGCTATGCGCTCCTCTATGCGCTCCATCATTTGCCGATACGCTGGTGAGTCTATCCCACCGAAACGACGTTTGAATTCCGCTTCCGGCAGGAATTCAGGCAGATCCGACCAGGGAGGCATAATGTCCGCGTCTGTCAGGGAAGACCCGACCCGCCGCTGAAATTGACGCGCCGAAGCAGCGTTTGCAACTGCCTTTTCCCCAAACCTGGTTCCGGCCCGGTCCGCAGCAAGATCGTTGAAGGAAAAGCCGCTTCCATGGCGGGAATCCTCGATCTCCTTGTACAAGCCTATTGCATCGGCCAAGGCTGTATCGGCATAGGCCGCAATTGCAGCAGATACGATGAAGTGTTTCGCGAAATCGTCTCGTCCATCAATTGTGACCACTTGGGGAGCAGGATGGGGCAGAGTTGTCATCTGTGGAAGAATCTGCTTCAGAGGAATGCCAAGCACGTGAAACGTAAGAACCAGTATGGCGGCTCGGTTTTCTGCAAGGGCATCTCCACTTGCAGACTGCCTGGCAGCCAGTCGCACCAGCGGCGGCAGAATCTCGGCAAGAGACACCGTCGCTCCCGTTTCTTTGCTGAGCGAGGCCAGAAGGGTCTGATAGCGGAACAGTCGTTCACGCTCCTGATCGCCAACAATTGCCGCTTTCATGCCCCCGGAAAAACCTTCCGGTCTCCGGTAGACGACGCTCAAACCACGCCGCGACAGTTTTACCATGCGGATGGCATCGAACGCCTGGCGGTACTCGGGGCTGCGCTCCAACCACTGCAACAACTGCGTTACGAGCAGATCAGTGAACGAATCAGGCAGTGAAAGTTTGCCGATTCGTACCGACCTGAGTTGGGGTAAACCGCCCGTTTCGACCAGCGCCGCTTCCACGTTCACGTAACTGTTGAGCGGTCCCCTGGGCATCGGAACACTTAGGCGGATGTCTGCATTGCGATTGGTCAGGGCAAGCTCGGCTTTTCCTTTCCAGAAATGATGCGCAAGATAATGTACGGCAAGATCGGCGTCGTCAGGCGTTATCGTTACCACGGCCAGCATGCCTGGCTTCACCCAATGACGATGCGCGTCCACAATTTTTTTTGCGCGGCCTATATGGTCTGGCGTGAGGTTGATATTCCGGTCTACAGATGGCCGATCTTCAACAGTCAGCCATAGCATGGTTCCTAACGCCACGGGAGCGATGAACAGCAGACTTACAAAGACAAGCAGCAGTTTGCGCATGATAATGGAGTGTATATCCCATTACCGGAAAGAAGAGAAGAGCGGGATCATGCCACCGAGCGAAATCCCGATGCGCTGGCGTCCAATTTCAGGTTGTGAGGACACATCCTTGACCTGCTCCGGACTTGGTGCAGACCCCAGGCATCACACGTTCGGGACATGGTTGCAAGATTCCATTTTGTAGCTGGAACCTTCCCGGCTGGTGTCAAAAAAGGAGGAAAGGGAGAGCGCATTACCATCACCAGAACGGCCGGTAGTACCCTCCCCAGTAAGGGCCGCCGTAATATCCATAACCGAAATATGGACTGAACCCGTAGCCATAGCCGCGATAGCCGTAGCCGTAGGGATCTGCCGGGTAGATTGGCCACAGGTAGATGGCCTTGGAAGTCAGCAAGGGTAACCGGACGTGTTTTTTTCCTATGGTTCGTTCCACGTCTCCTTCGATCGCTCCCGCAACGGTAATTTCTCTATCTTTTGCGTAAACGGCCGGATCAAGAAACTCCGAACTTTTGATGACAAAGCGCCCCTCGCTTGGCTTGCTCAGTTCGGGGCGACCGTAATAGTTCAAAGGATAGGAAAGCACTTGCACCAGCGTAAAGTTTTCCTCATTCTCCACATCGATCACGACTCCCCCCCACCGGACCGAGGTGTCCTTGTAATGAACCGGATTCTGGCTGACCTGACTGTACGTGACGTCCTTTACGGGTACCTCCCTGACCGCCGCAGGCAGGCCGGCACAGGCGCTCAGGGCAATACAAACGGACAAGAAATACGGTCTCATGCTTCCTCCTTCAGTCAAGGACGATAAAAACCACTTTCGCCCCGCAGGGGTTCCATTTCTGATGGCGATATAAATAAAGCATAGCTTAATCCAGGAGTACCGGAGCAAAAACGCGGTTTTCATAAAAACAGAACGCGACTCCAGGCTTCAGAAATCCATCGCTCTATAAAATAAAAGGTTCATAGGCTTGCAGACAGTTTCAAGAAGACTTCATCGTCGGCCGCGCTGAACTCGCAGAGTCGTATTGACCGCCGCTCCTCCCCATTCTCATGGAATGGCAAAAGAATGCGTTCATCCTGCGATTCGGATTACGTAAACCTTTAGAGGCATCAACGTGCGAAACAAGTTCCGGGTTGACCATGAACCGGCCAGTCATTTAGACTGATCCGGGTCTGATACCCAAGCTGATACCCGGCGTTGTAATTCTGGTTTTCAGGGGAGCCAAGCGAACTCGGTCTTCCCAGGACTGTTCCTCATTGGATGACATTATTCTGGCTGAGTATCGATTTTTCGAGTTTTGCCCCTGAAGCAGGCGGCGGCAGCACTCCCTGTTTTTTTGGAACGATACGGGCCCGGTTCGAGCGGTGGACGCAATTGTAAAAACCGTGGAACTCGCTTCCTCCGGCGCAATCGAATGCGGAAGTAAAAATTGGAGCTGTTCTGGTTTTCGGAATTCCGGGAAGCTTGCTCGTCCGGAACTGCCGCTCCCCGGTCCCTACGAGGAGCGGCGTTTCTGGATTTTCTGATGCCATATTGTCCTGTTCCAGTTGAGTTATCTGGGCCTGATCGTACCTAAGGCCCTTGATCGTCAGTTCCTCGTAATGGCGATTTGATTCTCGTCAGTTTGATCAGGAGCAATGCTGGTGCAATGTTCCAGGGTGTACACTTCGTTTTTTGTTGAGGCAATTCATACCTGAGGTCGAATATGAATTTGAATGCACGAAAAATAACATCGGCTGAGTCAGCTCCCGGCAATCCGAAATTGCGCATAATGCCCAAGCAGCTGTTTTCACGAAGTCCTGCTCTTGCCGGGGAGGATGCGGATTCCAAGCGTGAGGAGATACGTGAATATTTCCACGCCACGCTTGACCGCTACGAGCAGCTCTTTGAAACATTGCGCGGAGACGATGCCTATTTCAGGAAGCCGATTTCGCTGCGTCATCCCCTCATTTTCTACCTCGGCCATACAGCTACCTTTTTTACGAACAAGCTGCTTCTTGCCGGATTGATTACGGAAAGGATCAATCCAAAGATGGAATCCATGTTTGCGGTTGGCGTTGATGAAATGAGCTGGGATGACCTGGACAATACACATTATGACTGGCCCTCCGTCGAAGAAGTACAGGCTTATCGGAATACGGTTCGGCATACCGTGGACCGGCTTATAAGGGAAACGCCGCTCACCTTGCCGATCAGCTGGGATAGCCCATGGTGGACGATCATGATGGGCATCGAGCACGAACGCATCCATCTCGAAACGTCCTCTGTCCTGATCAGGCAGCATGCGCTGGATTATGTTGTTCCTCATCCTGCATGGGAGCCGTACCGGAAATCCGGCCCTGCGCCGGTGAATAAACTCATCAACGTCCCGGAAGGCAGCGTCCATCTTGGCAAAAAGAAGACCGATCCGTATTATGGATGGGATAACGAATTCGGCAGTCATACTGCCGAGGTCGAATCCTTCCAGGCGGGAAAGTATCTGGTGAGCAACCAGGAATTTTTCGCCTTTGTTGAAGCAGACGGGTATGACACGCAAGCGTGCTGGGAGGAAGAGGGATGGCAATGGCGATGTCATGCCCAGGCCCGGCATCCTGCATTCTGGGTCAGGCAGGGCACCGAATGGCGCCTGCGCTTGATGACCAGGGAAGTGACCATGCCCTGGGACTGGCCCGTAGAGGTGAACTACCATGAAGCCAAGGCTTTCTGCAACTGGAAAGCCGAAGCCACTGGCCAGCCGTACCGATTGCCAACCGAAGACGAATGGTATCGGCTGTATGACGTGGCCGGATTGTCCGAAGTCCCTCATTGCGAGCCCGCAGCCGCCAACATTCATCTCGATCATCTCGCGTCCAGTCACCCGGTCAACGAATTTCCCCAAGGAGAATTCTTCGATATCGTCGGCAATGTATGGCAATGGACCGAGACACCCATTTATCCTTTTGAAGGCTTCGAAGTCCATCCTCACTACGACGATTTCAGCACGCCTACATTCGACGGGCGGCATAATCTCATCAAGGGGGGCTCGTGGATATCCTGCGGCAACGAATCACTCAGGTCCGCCCGTTATGCTTTCCGCCGTCATTTTTTCCAGCATGCAGGATTCCGTTATGTCGTTGCGGAGGCGCCTGCCATCCAGCACGGTTCCCACTACGAAACGGACAAACTGCTCTCCGAATATGGAGAATTTCATTATGGCGACACCTATTTCGGAGTGCCGAATTTTCCCAAGGCGCTGGCTGATCTGGCCATCGCGGCGATGGGTAACAAACCCGCACGCAATGCGCTCGACCTTGGCTGTGCTTCAGGACGCGCTACCTTCGAGCTTGCTCGGCATTTCGATCACGTGACGGGAATCGATTTTTCCGCTCGCTTCATCGGCCAGGGTGTCCAGCTCGCGGAACAGGGTTCGCTGCGCTATACGTTGACCGACGAGGGCGAGCTTGTCTTTTATCGTGAGCGCACGCTGACCGGGCTCGGTCTTGAAAACGTCAGGAAGAAGGTTGCCTTTTATCAGGGGGACGCCTGTAATCTCAAGCCGCTGTTCGCGGGCTATGATCTCATTCTGGCGGCCAATCTCATCGACCGTCTTTACGATCCGCGGAAACTGCTGACGACCATCCATTCGCGCATCAATCCGGGCGGGATTCTCCTGATTGCTTCGCCTTATACCTGGCTCGAAGAACATACCAAGCGGGATGCATGGATAGGAGGATTCAAGCGAGACGGCGAAAGCTTCGGAACACTGGATGGACTGAAGGAAATACTTGGCCGCCATTTCAGACTGATCGACGGGCCGAAGGAAGTGCCGTTCGTGATCCGCGAAACGCGACGGAAATTTCAGCATACGCTTTCGGAAGTAACGATCTGGGAGAGGGCTGTTTGAGCAACGCCTGCGATTTCGACAGAGAAATCG
>CAYXQR010000038.1:0-10373 GCA_964466955.1 uncultured Nitrosospira sp. | reverse complement strand
GTGAAAACCGGATCGGTCGATATGGCAGGAGTCCATGGCCTAATCAGCCGATCCGGCTCGCTGTGAGGGAATAGTTGTTTCAATGTTCCCTGATACGGACTGCATTGCCCCCTCCAGCCTGACTCACAGCTCTCACTTTCCGAACTGCCGATCATTTCCTGATCGGCAGTTTTTTTGCGGGGGTGCCCGATAACAGGCATTCTTCAATAATGAACGACGAGCAACTGCTGCGCTATAGCCGGCATATCCTTTTACGGGAAATCGGCGTGGAAGGCCAGGAAGCTTTGCTTCGATCGCACGTACTGCTCATCGGTGCCGGAGGACTGGGATCTCCGGTCGCCACATACCTGGCGGCGAGTGGCGTCGGCAAGCTGACCGTCTGCGACGGTGACAGAGTCGATCTGACCAATCTTCAGCGTCAGATCGTGCATACCACCGATCGCATCGGGACGTTCAAGACACACTCCGCGAAGAAAGCCCTGGCTGGCATCAATCCGGAAACTCATGTAATTGCCTTGAACGAACGCCTGGAGGGGGCGAATTTATTGCGAGCGGTTGCAGAGGCCGATGTGGTGGTGGATGCTACTGACAACTTTCCCACCCGCCATGCCATCAACCGGGCTTGCGTCACTCACGGGAAACCCCTTGTATCCGGATCAGCCATTCGTTTTGAAGCGCAAGTGGCGGTCTTCGATCTGCGTGAGCGTCACAGCCCGTGCTACCACTGTCTGTTTCCGGAGCACGGCGAGGAAGAAGACATGCGCTGTGCGGTGATGGGGGTATTTGCGCCGCTGGTGGGCATAATTGGCTCCATGCAGGCAGCCGAAACGTTGAAGATTCTGCTCGGGATCGGACAGAATCTGAATGGACGCCTGCTGTTACTGGACGGATTATCGATGGAGTGGCGCTCGATCAGGCTGAACCGGGATGCGGATTGTGCAGTTTGCGCCGGAGCCGGCTGACTCCGATGCCTGTTTTTCTTCAGCCAGTTCAGACTTCCGCAGGGACCGCCATCCGGAATCCTTCGGCTGACAGCATTTCCCGCCGCTGGGCTTCCCAGTACTCCATCGGATCACGCTTGAAGCCGCTTTTGGCAAACTGGTGCCACCGGCCTGCGACATAACACATGAGCATGTTTGCCCGCGCTGCCACATCGATGTCCGGCATCACTTCCCCGTCCCTCGCGCCAAACCGCAGCGCCTGCTTCAGCGTGGCTTCCAGCCGGTCGTGCAGCTGATTGATGCGCGCCTGCAAACGGTCATTTTCGTTTATCAGGGCGTCCCCGATCAGCACCCGCGTCATGCCGGGGTTTTTCTTGGCAAAGCCAAGCAGAAGCGCCACGATCCCTTCCACCTGCCGAATGCCACTTTTCTCTTCCGATAGCAGCTTGTTGATCAAGGTGAGCAGCGTCTTTTCAATGAATTCGATCAAGCCATCAAACATCTGCGCCTTGCTGGCAAAATGCCGGTAAAGCGCTGCTTCCGAAACATTCAGTCGCGCTGCCAGCGAGGCAGTGGTGATCTTGCCCGCGCGGGGCTCCTCCAGCATGCTGGCAAGAACTTGCAGGATCTGATCTTTTCTGTCGGCGGACCGTATTTGCATGATCTCCTCATTCACGAAGCGCGATTGTAATATTATCGCGCCTTTTCTGATCCAAAGTTCAATCCGCCTGAATGAGCGTGCCTACACCCTGGTCGGTGAGTACTTCCAGCAGGAGGCCGTGCTCCACCCGGCCGTCGATCACGTGGCAGGATTTGACGCCGCGCTTCACCGCATCCAGGGCAGAGGCTATCTTGGGTATCATGCCGCCTGAAATCACTCCGTCGGCAATCAGCTCATCCACTCTCCGCGCCGTCAGCCCCGTCAGGAGATTGCCATTCCTGTCCAGCACGCCCGGTGTGTTGGTGAGCAGTATCAGCTTTTCCGCGTTCAGCACCCTCGCCAGCTCCCCCGCAACCAGATCTGCGTTGATGTTATAGGATTCGCCGCTTCTTCCGACGCCGATGGGAGCAATGACCGGAATAAAATCCTGTGTTTCCAGCAATTCGATCAAAGCCGGATCAATGCTCTCGATTTCTCCGACCTGTCCGATATCGATCCATTCATCCATCTTTTCCTTATCTTTCATCAGCATTTTCCGGGCATGAATGAAGCTTCCATCCTTACCCGTCAGACCCACCGCCAGTCCCCCCTGCTGATTGATAAGATTGACGATCTCCTTGTTGACCACCCCTCCCAGCACCATTTCCACCACATTCATCGTTTCGGCATCGGTTACGCGCATGCCCTGAATGAATGCCCCCTGCTTCCCGATCCGCTTAAGCATATCATTGATCTGCGGACCGCCTCCGTGCACGATGACAGGATTCATTCCCACCAGCTTCAACAATACCACATCGCGGGCAAACCCCTGCTTGAGGTTTTTCTCGATCATGGCATTCCCGCCATACTTGACAACGATGGTTTTGCCGTGAAACCTCTGGATATAGGGCAGCGCTTCGGCAAGGATGCTTGCCTTGTCTTTTGGAGAAAAAGGCAATTGCGATGAGGTTTTCTCGACAAGCTTCATGGTGGAATCATAATTAGGATAGATCGCAGAAAAAAAGGAAAAGGCCGGGCTTTTGCATGCGCGACAATGTCAGATCACAGCGGCTTGCCATCCCGGATGCGGCGGGCCCCTTCAACCGGAATCAGCCAGACGAGTCCGTCCCCTATTCGACCTGTTCTGCATTCACGCATCAGGACATCGACGATCTCATCCACCATATTATCAGCAACCAGCGTGCAGATCATGATCTCGCCAGCAAAATCCGTCAGCGCTTCCTGCAAGGTGGGATGATCGACAAGGGCAGGCGCGGAAAAACCCCGTGCTTCCAGCACGGTCAAACCGGGAAAACCGGGAATCTGGCGTAATGCCTCACGCAGGACGTGCAGGCGATTGGGGCGGCATATCGCGCGAATCTCTTTCATATTGCTGTTTCCCTAGATTTCTATCGGCTTCTCGTCAAACCACCGGTAGAGCGTCGGCAGAACGACCAGGGTCAGAAGCGTCGAGGTAATCAGACCGCCAATCACTACGACGGCGAGCGGACGCTGCACCTCGGATCCAGGGCCGGTTGCAAAGAGAAAAGGAACCAGGCCCAGCATCGCAACCGTAGCAGTCATCAGCACGGGCCTGAAACGCTGCTCGCAACCTTTGACCACGGAATCGGCCACGCTGGCCCCCTCCTCGCGAAGCTTGCGTACATAGGAGATCAGCACGACACCGTTCAACACCGCGATTCCCCACAGGGCGATGAAGCCGACGGAGGCAGGCACCGAAAGGTACTCTCCCGTCACGAAAAGACCAATGACGCCGCCGATGGACGCGAACGGCAATACAAGAATGATCAACCCGGCAAGCTTGACCGAGTTGAACAGCACGAACAGCAGGAAGAAAATTGCTGCAATGGTCAGGGGAACAATGACGGAAAGCGTCTCCATGGCCCGCTCCATGTTTTCGAATTGCCCACCCCATTCGAAGTAGTAGCCGGTAGGCAATTTGACCTCTTTTGCAGTACGTTGCTGCAATTCCTCCACAAAACCCCCGATATCCCGGTCATGGACGTTGACGCCAATCACCACCCGGCGTTTCGCGTATTCACGCGAGATGATGGCCGGCCCGTCAACGACCTGGATATCCGCAACAGCGCTAAGCGGCACGAGAACACCGCCCGGCACCATCGCACCATTCGGACCTGCTCTTCCGGGCGGGCGAAGCAGGAGATCGCGGATCGACTCGATGTCATCGCGGAATTGCTCGGGAAAACGCAGGCGCAGTACGAAGCGGCGCTCACCTTCGAAAACTTTCGTGACCGCCTTGCCACCGATGGCCGTTTCGATCAGCTCATTCACGTCGGCGACGTTGATCCCGTGGCGGGCAATCGCATGCCGGTCGATATCGATGGTCAATTCCTGCTGGCCGGACAGGCGTTCAATACGAATGTCGCGCGCACCGCGCGTTGATTTGATGATGCGCGCCACCTGCTCCGACAGCTTTCGCAACTGTTCCAGATCATCACCGAAGATCTTGATCGCCAACTGAGAACGCACTCCGGTTACCATTTCGTCCACTCGTTGCGCAATCGGCTGTGACAGCGCGACACTCACTCCCGGCAATACCTTGAGCGCTTCCCGTACATCCTCCTCGATCTCGGCCTGAGTGCGGCCGGACCCTTCCAGATCCAGTTGTGCGATCGGATCGGATTCGTTCTGCGAAGCCGGGTCGGCAGGCGATTCACCCCGGCCCATCTTCGAGACGACGCTCTTGACTCCCGGAACCGCGGCGATCAGTTTCATTGCCTCCATTTCGATATCGATTGCCTGGGGAAGCGAAATCGATGGCACCCGGATGATCACCGGTGTCACTGCCCCTTCTTGCATGATCGGAATGAAGGATTTACCCAGAAGCGGAAACAGGGAGAAAGACAGGATCAGCAGACCAACAGCGGTAATGACTGTGGTCTTTTCGTGACCTAATGCCAGGTTCAGCAGACTGCGATAGCGCGCTTTGAGGAAAGCGATGATACGGGTATCCTTGTCGGCACCGCCTTTGAGAACGTACGCGCAAAGCACGGGCGACAAGGTCAGGGATACCACCAGCGAGACCGCAAGCGCGATGGCGATCGTGAATGCCAGCGGACTGAAAGTCTTGCCTTCCATGCCTTGCAAGGCCATCAGGGGCAGGAAGACAAGAATAATGATACAGATGCCGAAGATCACCGGGGTCCCTACCTCGGCCACCGCATCCACAATCGTCAGGAGTTTCGATTCACGTGTTTCGCTGGCGTGCCCCAGGCGGTGATATACGTTTTCCACCACCACCACCGTCGAGTCGACCATCAGCCCGATGGCGATGGCCAGTCCTCCCAGCGACATGAGATTGGCTGTGATCTCCTGATTATTCATGATCATGAAGGTGATCAGCGGGGTGATGATCAGAGTCGCCACGACAATCAGGCTGGAGCGGACATCCCCGAGAAAAATGAACAGGACCACGATCACCAGAAGAATGCCCTCGATCAGCACCTTGCCCACTGTCCATAACGCAGCGTTGACGAGATCGGTCCGATCGTAGAATGGCTCGATCTGCAACCCGCCTGGCAACAGGCCGCGCTCGTTGATGTCGGCGACCTTCACCTTCAACCGGTCGACAATATCCTTGGCATTGCCTCCCGCGAGCATCATGACGATGCCTGTCACCGCTTCCGTATATCCCCCCTTGATGCTGGCCCCTTGACGTACTTCCTCGCCGAATTTCACCTCGGCCACATCGCGCACGTATACCGGCACGCCGTCCAGTTCCTTGAGCACGATGTTGCGAATGTCATCCAGAGTCTTGATCAGGCCAACGCCGCGGATCAGGTACTGCTCGGCATGCAGCGGCAGGATGTTGCCGCTGGCGTTTGCGTTATTGCTCGCTATCGCCCGGTCAACCTCACCCAAGGTGAGATCGTAATGACGCAACCGGTTCGGGTTCACTAGGACCAGGTATTCCTTGACGAACCCCCCGATGGAATTGATCTCCGCAACGCCTTGGGTTGCGCGCAACAGCGGCCGCACCACCCAGTCCTGGATCGTGCGCCGCTTCGTCAGCTCTTCCACCGTGAGCGCGCGCTCTCCGTCGTCCGGATGCACCAGCGTATACTGGTACACCTCGCCCAGACCGGTGGTTACCGGACCCAGTACAGGATTGATGCCCGGCAGCAAGGTGGGGGAAACTTCGATCAATCGCTCCATCACAAGCTGGCGCGCAAAGTAAACGTCGGTCTTGTCGGTAAACACCAGGGTAATCAGGGACAGGCCGCTCTTGTTCAGGGAGCGCATCTCCACCAGTCCCGGCAGGCCGATCATGGCAAGCTCCACCGGTACCGTGACCAGCCGTTCGATTTCCTCCGGACTGCGCCCGACCGAGACGGTCGCGACCATCACCTGTATGTTGGTGACATCCGGGAAAGCATCGACCGAAAGGTTCTTCGCAGCGAACAGCCCTGCGCCGCACAACGCCAGAGCGACCACTACGACCACGAGTCGCTGCTTGAGCATGGCACGCACAATGGATGCCAGCATGGCCTATTCCAGTTCGGCGAGCTTGCGCTCGTTATCCAGGTGGAATGCGCCTTCCACGACAATATCCTGCTCGGCCGTCAATCCCTTCAGCACGGGACGCATGTCCGCGATTTCCGGCCCAAGCTCAACCGGCACGCGCAGGAACCGGCTGTCTCCCTGCGCAAGAAACACGTAATCCTGATTGGCTTCGCGCACCACCGCGCTTTCCGGCACGACCAGGCTTTCCGTGGGATTATCGATGATGTGCATGGTCGCCAGCATGTCAGGCTTGAGCTTCCGCTTCGGGTTTTCCACCACCGTGCGCACCATGACGGTTCGTGTCATGGGATTCACAATATCGGCCACGAATATGATCAGGCCATCGAAGCTGCTGTCGCCAAGCGCGGGAACATTGATCTCGACATGCTGACCGACCCGCACGTCACGCGCGATCTGCTCGGGGACGTCCCCTACCACCCAGACCGAGGAAAGATCCGCCACTCCGAACAACTGATCCGCAGGCTGGACAACCTGTCCTATGATGACCTTCCGCGAAATAACGATGCCGCTCTTGGGTGTATTGATGGTCACCGAGGGCAGAATGGTCCCTTCCCTCCCCAGTTCTTTCAGCGCGCCATTCTCCACTCCCAACAGCCGCAGATGATCCGCGGCGGCTTCCAGTTCGGCTCGCGAGACCTGCAATTCCGACTGGCGCCGCTGCATTTCGGCGATCGCGATGACGTCTGCCTTGAGCAGATGCTCTGCCCGCTCCGCAGCCTTTTCCGCGAGCGTGGTAAGGGACGACGCGCGCAGATAGGCCAGCTGCGCCTGAGTCAGTTCCGGGCTCGAAATACGCGCCAGCGGCTGCCCGGCTTTAACCGTGTCCCCAAGCATGACGTACAGATCGACAATGCGGCCTGTCACATAAGAGCCGATGCGCACGAGATTTTCCTCGTTCACCTCGACCTGACTCGGAACCTGGAGCTTGTCGGCAAGACCGACCATCTTGGGCTTGCCGATCTTGATTCGCGGCGCCATTTCCGGCCTGATCGTGATGGCGTTGATATTTTCCTGCTCTTCTTTCTGGTTCTCCTCGGGAGCAGCGGGCTCTTTGTCGGCTCCACATCCCGCAAGCAGCGCGATCATTATTATGGCAGTGAAAACATGCACCGGGATTTTCATTCAAACGCTTCCTTGGGATAAAAAGCACGCAGGCGGTCGATTTCGACGACCGCAGCCTGCAAATCGAACCGTGCCTGCAATAAATCCGACAGGACACCGCGCAGCACGCGTTGCGTGTCCAGCACTTCAATCAGGCCACGCTCGCCGAACCGATACGCGGCCTGTGCCACCAGCAACGCGGACTCGGCCTCCTTGACCAGGCCCCCTTCGAACATGCTCACCCGCCGCTGGGCGATCTGTCTGGCCTGCCATGCCGACTCGAGGAGCTGCCCGATTTCATAGCGGCGGTAATCGAGTGTCTGGCGAACACGTTCGGAATCCGCCACGGCTGAATCGATTTCGCCCCGCCGGCGATAAAACAGCGGGATTGTCACATTGAGGCCCGCCAGGTTGGAAGTGTACTGAGCTTCCTGAAAATTGCTGAGCAGAACCTGGACAGAAGGAAGCACGGCTGCCCGTTCCTGGTCGATCCGCAGGCGGGCGCGATTCCATTCGGATTCGAGGCGCACCACTTCCGGATTGACTGCGGGGACAATCTCACGCAACTCTTCCATCGGAGGCTGCTTGACGGGGTCCGCCAGAGAGGCCTGTATCACGAAATCAGGCCTCAGTGCGCCGGCGGTCAGCTGCATCAGAGCCACGCGCGCCCTCTGTGCATTCAGCTGCGCCGCCTCCTTGCGCGTCGCCGCAACCAGTACCTCGGTATCCGCCCGGATCAGTTCGAAACGCGCCGCTTCGCCGACATCCACTCGTATCTTGACGCGCCGGCGGATTTCTTCCATCAGGTCAAAAACCCCCGATTCCACGCGTGCCACTTCCTGGCGCAGCAACAATTCATAGGCACGCACCCGCAGTTGCGCCGCCAAATCGGCCCTTACCTGATCCAGGCTGGCTCGACTGGCATCTACGCCCGCCTCCGCGGAACCGATGCGCGCACTGCGCAGAAACGGGTTTTCAATGCTCTGCGAAATGGTGAACTGGCGATGGCTGTTTGCCGGCAAGGCTTGCGGAACAACACGGGCATGCTGCGGCCCCGCCATGAAAGTCAATTGAGGATTCGGATATGCGGCCGCTCCCACCACTGCGGCCTCGGCAGCATGAATTTGCGAGCGCGCCGCCTGCACCAGTCCGTTGGCTTCCAGCCCGAGCCGCAACAGCTCGTCCATGGTCAGGACTTGCGAGGAAGCGCTCGCACTCGGTATTCCCGCCATTATCCCGCCTTCCTGAATACCTGCTCCCCCCGGCGCCGTGGTTCGGGGCGTCTTCCCGGACATTTCGGCGCCAGGCACGCCTGAGCCCGGTCCCGCTGTGGCCGGCACCACCGGACCCGGCACAGTCGGACCGGGCTCCGTCGGCGCTGGCATGGGTAGCGCGCTCCCCGGCATGGAAGGCGGCGCAATCGACGGGGGAACGGAAGGAAGCGCAGGCGGCGACGTAATCGCCGGGATTGTGGAAGGATCCAGGGCGGAGGCAGACGTATAGGACAGAGCAAGAAGGAGGCCCGGCAGGAAATAGCAAGAACGTGATATATGCATGTACTGCCCGTGGTTTACAGCAATGTAGTTCGACAACCGGAGGAATCAAAAACGGGAATCAAGGCCAATGCTCTCATACCCCGTCGTATGATGCCACTGATCAGCGGCGATATGGATGAGAACGTACAACATCCGGAATGGATGACACCCCGCTTTTGATTAAAAACAGTCTAGAGGAGAAATTTCATCAAGAAAAGTAGTATCTCACTGATGATATAATCGGTTTTTTCGATCTATTGGCGCGCCGGCAATGCTGCTTATTGTTCATGCTCAACTATAAGCAGCTGCACTATGTCTGGGCGGTAGCCAAGGCGGGCAGCATTGTTCGCGCCAGCGAACGTCTCAATCTCACCCCCCAAACCCTGAGCGGGCAGATCGGTTTGCTGGAAGACGCGCTCGATGTCGCCCTTTTCCTGCGTGTCGGCAGGCGGCTCGAACTGACCGAGGTCGGAAGGATCGCCCTTTCCTACGCGGACGAGCTCTTCCAGATCGGAAATGAACTGGAAGATGCGCTGCGCAATCATCCAGAAACTCATGCCATGCCCTTCCGGGTAGGTGTGGATGACGCTGTTCCGAAATCCATCGCCTACAGGCTGCTAACCCCCGCGATGACGCTGGATGATCCGCTGCGCCTGGTTTGCCGCGAGGACAAGCTGGCGCGCCTGCTGGTGGAACTGGCGATCCAGCGCCTGGACCTGGTGCTCGCTGACCGGCCCATGCCGGCCGAAACCAATATAAAGGGTTACAGCCACAGGCTGGGGCGCTGCGGCATCAGCTTTTTTGCCGAGCCACGGCTTGCGACACGGTTTACCCGGCCCTGGCCCCGTTTACTCGACGCGGCGCCCCTGCTCATACCCGGCAAGGAGGCCGCCATTCGGGAACCGCTCATGCGCTGGTTCGACATGCAGGGAATTCGGCCGTCCATTGCCGGGGAATTCGACGACAGTGCCCTGATGCAGGCTTTCGGCCAGGCCGGTATCGGTATTTTCGTCGCCCCCTCGGCAATCGCCGGCGAGGTTCAGCGTGAACATGGCGTGACCATCGTCGGTCAGACCGACGAGGTTACCGAGCAGTTTTACGCCATTTCCATGGAACGCCGCCTGACCCATCCCGCTGTCGTCGCCATCAATGACTCCGCTCACCGCGAGCTTTTTGCGAACCTGCGCCCGCACTGATCCCCGTCAGGCATCCCTTCCTCCCTGCAAACCGCGTCCATATTCTGCCATCGGCGTGCGTCAATTCGCGGTTGTCATGAACAGCTCATTGATGCGCTTGACGAAGCCCGCCGGATCGTCGAGCTGACCGCCCTCGGCCAGCAAGGCCTGGTCGAACAGAATATGGCTCCAGTCCTCGAAGTGCGCCTCCTCCGTCTTCAGACGCTGGATCATGGGATGATGCGGATTGATTTCCAGAATAGGCTTGGCATGGGTCACCTTCTGGCCGGCAGACTTGAGCAGACGCTCGAGATTCCCGCTCATGTCGTGACTGTCGGCAACCAGGCAGGCGGGAGATTCCGTCAGGCGCAGCGTTACCCGCACCTCCTTCACCTGCTCGCCCAGGGCATCCTTT
>CAYXQR010000037.1:0-7268 GCA_964466955.1 uncultured Nitrosospira sp. | reverse complement strand
CTGCCTATTTGGTCTTGCTCCGGATGGAGGTTACCGCGTTTCACCGTAACTTAATACGCTCGTCTCTGTGGCCCTGTTCCTCGCCTCGCGGCGGCCGGCCGTTAGCCGGCATCCTGCTCTGTGGAGCCCGGACTTTCCTCTCCTTGTTTTACTGAAAAACAAGCAGCGACTGTCTGACCAGCTTCGATACCATGATATCCCGAGAGAACAGTCGATAGCAAATCACGTCACCTTTGTACTGGCACATTTCTCTCGAAGGAGAAACGACAGAAATGCTTCATTCGTAATGGTATTCAGGTTATGATCAAAAGCCCTCATAGGTAAACCATATGATCCTTCGTCCAGTACTCGTTTCAGGGCTCATTCTTTTCCTTTCGGGGTGCGCTGCCCTGATGCCTCAGGCCCCGCTTCGAATTTCCGTAGCAGGACTCGAGCCTCTGGAAGGCGAAGGGATGGAAGCACGCTTTGCGGTTCAGTTAAGAATCCAGAACCACAGCAGCCACCCACTGGACTACAATGGAGTCGCGCTGGATCTCGATCTGCGCGGAATGAGCTTCGGGAGTGGAGTGAGCGACGTACGCGGCAGTATCCCCCGTTTCGGGGAAGCAGTAATCAAGGTTCCGGTGACGGTTCCCGCCACCGCCATTCTGCGCCAGGTGTTCGACTTCACTTCGAGCAACCGCGCAAAACCCGGACGCCGGATCGACTATCAGTTACGCGGCCTGCTGGGCGGACCCGGTTTCGCGCCAGGACAGCACTTCGATGCCGAGGGAGAACTTACTCTTCCAGCGGCAGATCCCACGGAAGAAAGGCAGCTCCAGTAACAAGCGCGCCCCTGTGCGAGCCGCAAGGTGGCGTTGCGCCGATCTTTCCAGGCTAGCCGGTAGAACCGTACCGCGCACGATATGCCTCCACGGCCTGCAGTTCATGACTCAGTTCAGGTTTCCTTCCCAGATACTTCACGACATCGTCCAGGTTGGCGATGCTTGCCACGCGAACTCCATACGCGTCAATCACCTCCCGAACAGCTGAAAGGGTCCCGCTACCACGTTCCATCCGGTCCAGCGCAATGAGTACGCCCCCTGGTATGGCCTTGTAGGCATGAATGTATCCCATCGACTCGCCTACTGATACGCCTGCGGAAATCACATCGTCCACGACCAGGACACGCCCGGCAAGTGGCGCCCCCACCAGATCTCCGCCTTCGCCATGATCCTTGACTTCTTTGCGGTTGAAGCAGAAGGGATAGTTATGGCCGCACTCTGCCAGCGCGATAGCAATGGAACTCACGAGTGGAATACCTTTATAGGCAGGCCCAAACAGCATATCAAACGGAAGCTGGGCAGCAAGGACAGCTTTGGCGTAAAATTGCCCGAGCTTCCGAAGGGAATCCCCATCATTGAACAGGCCCGAGTTAAAAAAATATGGCGACATTCGTCCCGCCTTGGTTTTGAATTCCCCAAAGCGCAGTACATTGCGGCTAACGGCAAACTCAATGAATTCCTGCCGGAAATCGGACATGCGATAATCATATGGATAAACGGACATGCGGATTATAACGCTTAACCTGAATGGCGTACGCTCAGCCGCAAGCAAAGGATTTTTCGAATGGCTTCGCGCGCAGGACGCCGATATCGTCTGTGTTCAGGAACTCAAGGCGCAGATGGGAGATCTGGCCGGAGAAATCGCATCGCCGGATGGATATCACGGCTATTTCCATTGTGCGGAAAAGAAAGGATATAGCGGCGTAGGAATCTACACTCGCCTGAAACCGGACAGTGTCATCGAAGGCGTCGGCGTTCCTGAAATTGACGCGGAAGGACGCTACCTGCGCCTCGACTTCAGCTGCCTGAGCATCATATCAATCTATTTTCCTTCCGGTTCCAGCGGCGAACATCGACAGGCAGCCAAGTTTTTTTTCATGGAACGATTTTTCCCAATGCTCCAAGAACTTGCGGCTTGCGGCAGGGAGATTATCCTTTGCGGCGACTGGAATATCGCTCACAAGGAAATCGATTTGAAAAACTGGCGCTCCAATCAAAAAAACTCCGGCTTTCTTCCCGAAGAACGTACGTGGTTAACTACGGTTTTTCAGAAGCTTGGCTTCATCGATGTATTTCGTCAGGTCAACCTCGAACCGGACCAGTATACGTGGTGGTCCAACCGTGGCCAGGCCTGGACAAAAAACGTCGGGTGGCGCATCGACTACCAGGTCGCCACCCCTGGCATAGCCGCGCGCGCCACTACAGTTTCCATTTACAAGGCAGAGCGCTTTTCCGATCACGCGCCGCTTATCATCAACTATGCCTACGACCTGAAACGCGGGAGCGAGGCAAGCTGTCAGCCGATTACATCGATAAGTGCTTTAGCATGATTTTCATCCTGAGGCCCTGTATGGCCGGCAGGGATTATCAATCCCGACCTGGGATAACGATATCGGTGATTCCCGGATCATCCCCTGTCCGTCCCCTCGGAAATTCCTCCTCCCCTCCCCGTTATGCCGGGAGCGGTCCGCTATTCACAACATGATGGGCAGGGAATAATGGTTACGGCCCTGTCCGGCTGGCTGCACGCTTTTCGTATTTATTTGCATCCGCGCGTGCTTGGCATGCTGGCACTTGGCTTTTCGGCCGGACTGCCTCTCATGCTGGTAATGGGCACACTGTCGTTCTGGCTGCGGGAAGCGGGAATCGACCGTTCCACCATTGGTCACCTGAGCTGGATCGGTTTGGCCTATGGTTTCAAATGGATGTGGTCCCCCCTGGTGGATCGTCTCCCGTTACCGCTGTTGACACGCATGCTGGGCCGGCGGAGAGCGTGGCTTTTGCTGTCACAGATCTTTATCACTCTTTCATTGGCCGGGATCGCCATTACGGACCCGCGCGAGGATCTCGCGCACACGGTTTTTTTTGCCATTGCGGTGGCTTTCGCTTCCGCTACCCAGGACATCGCGCTGGATGCCTACCGAATCGAAGCGGTGGCACCGCGGCTCCAGGGGGCCATGGCAGCCACCTATCAGGCCGGTTATCGGATTGCGATGATTCTGGCTTCAGCAGGGGTCCTGTGGATAGCCGCAGCTATAGATCCTTCGGAAGCAACGTACGATTACACGCCGTGGCGCTTTGCGTATTTCGCCATGGCTGTCTGCATGATGGTAGGTATCATCACCACACTTATCATCCGCGAACCGGACGTTCCTGTCACGAGTTTGATTCTGGAGAATGAGGGCCGTGCGCAAACCGCCATTGCGCACTGGCAAACAAGCCCGAAGATCAAACGGTTGGCGACCTGGATATACGGCGCAGTGATTGCGCCGTTTTGGGATTTCTTCGTGCGTAATGGCAGAAATGCTATGCTGATTCTGGCGCTGATCGCGGTTTATCGCATTTCGGATGTAGTCATGGGGGTCATGAGCAATCCTTTTTATGTGGATATGGGCTATACCAAGGATGAAGTGGCGACCGTCTCCAAGGTTTACGGGGTCATCATGACGATAGCCGGCGCAGCGATGGGAGGGGTGCTTATCGCAAAAATAGGCATTATGCGTACGCTCTTTCTGGGTGCGGTATTATCTGCGGCCACCAACCTGCTTTTTGCCTGGCTGGCAGGACGCGGACACGATCTGACTGGCCTGGTGGTCACCATCTCGGCGGATAACCTCTCTGCCGGCATCGCGTCTTCCGCTTTTATCGCCTATCTTTCCAGTCTGACCAATTCCGCCTATTCCGCGACACAATATGCCTTGTTCAGTTCCACCATGCTATTGCTGCCCAAATTCATCGCTGGCTTCAGTGGAGATTATGTTGACAGCTACGGATATTCCAGTTTCTTCACCGCAACGGCATTAATGGGCGTACCAGTGCTGATCCTGGTCTGGCTTGCCAGCCGAGCAAAACCCACCTTCCCCGATCCTGCTATACCGCCAAAGTAAGCTACTTCTGCTGCTCAAACCGATAGAACGCCAGCATGCCAAGCAGGTCCGGCATGAACGTGATCTGATGATTTCCGCTCATGACCCTGCGCTCGAGAATACGCGCGCCGTGCTGGCTGCAAAATTCCTCGAAGTCCTCCAGAGTGCAGTTATGTACATTGGGAGTATCGAACCACTGATAAGGCAGCGCTTCGGAGACCGGCATGTGACCCGCTAGCACCTGCAGGCGGTTCTTCCAGTAGCCAAAGTTCGGAAATGACACGATGCCCTCCTTGCTGACCCGTAGCATTTCCCTGATGATCCGTTCGGTATTTTTTACAGCCTGTAGCGTTTGAGAAAGAACCACATAATCGAATGATGCTGATTCAAAGCTCTGCAATCCCGATTCAAGGTCGCTCTGAACAACATTTACTCCATTATTGAAGCAGGCGAGAACGTTTGCATCGTCGATTTCAACCCCATAGCCCCGAACATCACGTGTTTCGCGCAGGAAACGCATGAGTGAACCGTCGCCGCACCCCAGATCGAGTACTTTCGCACCCGGCTTCACCCATGCAGCGATGACGCCAAAATCCGGCCGGGAGACAATGGATGGAACAGCCATAGCAGTCAAATCCTGAATTCAGGCATGAGTCAAAGAGGTTTTATAAACGCTCGAGTGCAGATTACAGCACCTGCGGAAGGAGAAAAATGACAGAGCGGATTGTGCAACATTAATAAGACAGTCGTTCAGGCTATTGGTGCCGGTTTTGTCATCCGTCTTCACTTCAGCGGCCAGAGCTTCCTAGATGGGAACGTTATCCATGTAAGCACGCACCAGCCTGTGGTAGTGCCGGTCTTCCATCAGGAAAGAATCATGACCATGACTCGAGGTGATCTCTGCGTAACTTACATTCAATTCGTTATCCAGCAATGCTCTGACAATGGCACGCGAACGTTCCGGCGAAAAGCGCCAATCCGTGGTGAAGGAGAGCACAAGGAAATTTGCGACGGCCGATCGAACTGCAGCGCTCAGATCGCTGTTGTGCGGATAAGCGGGATCAAAGTAATCCAGCGCCTTAGTCATCAGCAAATAGGTATTTGCGTCGAACTGATCTGCAAATTTATCCCCTTGGTAACGCAAATAAGATTCGATTTCAAATTCCACGTCGTAGCCGAATGCGAGCGCGCCGTTGCGCAGTTCCCGGCCAAACTTGGCAGCCATCGAATCATCGGATAAGTAGGTGATATGTCCCAGCATGCGAGCCAGACGCAAGCCTCTTCGCGGCACCACGCTGTACGAATAATAATCACCCCCATGAAAATCAGGATCGGTAATAATGGCCTGGCGTGCGACGTCATTGAAAGCAATGTTCTGAGCAGTCAGTTTCGCGGCAGCAGCGATCACGAGCGCGTGGCGAACTCGGTCCGGATAATCGAGAGTCCATTGCAGAGCCTGCATGCCGCCAAGGCTGCCTCCCCCTATCGCGGCAAACTGGTCGATTCCAAGGTAATCCGCCAGCCGTGCCTGTGTTTTTACCCAATCTTCCACTGTTACTACCGGGAAACCCGCTCCATAAGACTTACCGGTCTTTTCATTGATGCTCGCAGGACCGGTGGAGCCATGGCATCCGCCCAGATTATTCACTCCTATTACAAAGAACTTCTGCGTATCAATGGATTTTCCAACGCCGATCATATTGTTCCACCAACCGCCGCTCTTGGGATTATCCGAATAAAAACCGGCGACATGATGATTGCCTGAAAGCGCGTGGCAGATCAGAACCGCATTGGTTCTGGCGGCGTTGAGTTCCCCGTAGGTTTCGTACACCAGTTCGTAACGATCAAGTACAGCTCCGCTTTTCAAATGGAGAGGAGTGTCGAAGCGCGCAACTTGCGGCGTAACGATGCTGATTGAATTAGAGTCTTGCATTTGCCTGGATAAATGTCAGGATATTCGCAGCTCCTCATCGCCGCGATTGCCGGAAATGGCTTCAGTCCTTACCGGGAATCTTGTTAGTGCCCTTTAGATGGCAGCGTGACGAGTATTGTTGCAACCGCTCATTATATATAGTGAAACAGGCCTTTTAAAAGCCAAAGCATACAAACGGAAAGGGAAGACGGCTATGCCACGATTCAGAGCAGAACGGGAAAAGTTCGAAGAAGTGAGTTCATGAAAATATAAGAACCGTGGAAAGCAGACGCTCTGCTCGCGTGCCGGCGCGGCTATCTACCGCTTCCTGCTCAGGTATTCAGCTTCGACAATAATGCTTGGATTCTGTCAGGATCATCGCTTTTCAGGATCTTTTGCGTGAGCGGAACTATGTCAGGCAGATTACTTCTCAGTACTTCACGCTTTACCGTCAGCAACTGGGCGGGATGCATGGAAAATATGCGCAGCCCGAATCCCAGCAACAACCGTGTAAACAGGATGTCGCCCGCGATTTCGCCGCAAACCGATACCGGCACACCTGTTCGATTGGCGCTGCGGAGAATGTGCGCTACCAGCCGCAGCACTGCCGGGTGCAGAGAATCATAAAGGTGTGCCACAGCGTCGTCCGCACGGTCAATGGCAAGGGTATACTGAATCAGATCGTTGGTGCCGATCGACAGGAAGTCCAGCTTGCGCATGAAAATATCGAGGCAGAGCGCGGCAGCCGGGATTTCTATCATCCCTCCAACCTGTATCTTCTCGTCAAACGGGATTTTTTCGGCCCGCAAAGTCTGCTTTGCGCTTTCGATCAGATGGAGCGTTTGTGTAATCTCCGAAACGCTCGAGAGCATCGGCACCAATATGCGAACGTGTCCATATCGGGATGCTCGGAGGATGGCGCGGAGCTAGGTGTTGAACATCTGCGGCTCAGCAAGACTCAGGCGGATGGCACGCAAGCCTAGCGCGGGGTTGGCGGCCACCCGCTTTGCGCTATCCAGATTCTTGTCGGCGCCCAGATCAAATGTGCGTATCGTTACCGGCAGTCCCCGCATTTTTCGGGCCACGGTACGGTATGCTTCAAACTGTTCGTCCTCGTCGGGCAACGTATCGCGATTGAGAAACAGGAACTCACTGCGGAACAGGCCGATGCCGGTCGCTCCGTTTTCTTTTACCTGTTCAACATCCTGAGGCAGTTCGATGTTGGCGAGCAATTCTATCGTCGTGCCATCCAGCGTCGTCGCAGCGATAGTCTTGATGCGCTTCAGCTTCTGTTTTTCCAATTCAAGCTGGCTCTGGCGCAACCGATACTCAGACAGCACAGGCTCGTCAGGATCGACTATTACTACACCCTGGCTGCCGTCCACGATCAGCACATCGTTATCACGAATGAGCTGGCGCGCATGATGCAGGGCCACGATAGAGGGA
>CAYXQR010000036.1:0-13222 GCA_964466955.1 uncultured Nitrosospira sp. | reverse complement strand
GAAACAGGTGCAATGCTTACAAGTCCCGGGTCAATGCGCGCGCCGGAGGCGAAGAAGGGCAGGCCTTCCGGGCATCCCGCATTGGCTAAACAGTATTTCAACCCGTTCGAAAGCGTCTGCCAAAGCCGGGGCGATCCAGTTTTCCCCATTTGCCGGGGAAAGGCAGTGGAAAGGGCTGTGGATAAGTCCTCAAGCTCCTGTTTAGGCTTGAGTTTCCGGAACTGATTTATTTCGTTGCAGCCCGGTTTCGCTCCCCCCATCTCCCCCATCTTCTTCTCCACTGGCGCGGCCGCTTGTGCCTCCGCATCGCGCGGCAATGAAGGAGGCGCCATATGCCGGCCCCGTCCCGCTTCATGCAGAACTCATGCCGACTGCCCTGTCTTTCCCCCGATTCGCCTTCCCCTGCATCCCATTCTCAGCACAAGGTAGAGAGAACCGCCCTGAATATGTTATCAAGTTGCCATAACGGAAAAGAGGGGGAGCAGAATGGCCATGCGCATGCGCGGAAAGCCGCATGAATAAATCTCAGGGGGGAAAGAATACGTGAAAGCGGAAGCGGCGCGCGGAATGCTTTTGCGCCTGCTCCTACCCGCGGGGACGGAGCGGGGCGCCTACCCGATCCTCGCCGCCCGCGCGCTGCGCGCCTTTGGCGACGGCTATGTTGCCGTGCTTTTGCCTGCCTATCTGCTGGCGCTGGGGTTTGATCAGCTGCATGTAGGTATCCTGACTACGGCAACGCTGGCGGGGTCGGCGCTGGCGATGCTGGTGGTCGGCGCCCTCGGTTACCGGTGGACAGTCCGCCGGCTGCTGCTGTCCGCTGCCCTGCTGATGGCATTGACCGGCTTCAGTTTCGCCAGCGTTTCCTCGTTCTGGCCGCTGCTTGTGATTGCATTCGTGGGAACGCTCAATCCGGGCGCGAGCGATGTGAGCATTTTTCTGCCGCTGGAGCATGCCCGCGTGGCGCAGGCGGCTCGCGGACGGGCGCGAACCGCGCTGTTTTCCCGTTATTCGCTGGTCGGCTCGCTGTGCGCGGCGGTGGGCGCCCTGGCGGCGGGCATTCCGTCCTGGCTCGCTGCATGGTCGGGCCTGTCACTGCTCGATGGCCTGCGTGCAATGTTCGTGCTGTACGGCCTGCTCGGCGCCTCGGTCTGGCTGCTTTACCGTACCCTGCCGGTGATCGAGGCCCAGGCTGCCCCAGCGCCGCAGCCACTGGGTCCTTCCCGTGGCGTCGTGCTCAGGCTTGCCTTGCTGTTCGGCATCGATGGATTTGCGGGAGGACTGCTGGGAAATTCGCTTCTGACGCTGTGGCTTTTCGAGCGGTTTGGATTGTCGCTGGCCCAGGCCGGAACGTTTTTCTTTTGCGCGGGACTCCTGTCGGCCGGATCCCTGCTCGCGGCCCCGGTTTTCGCGCGCAGGATCGGGTTGCTCAACACGATGGTTTTCACCCATCTCCCTGCCAATGTGTGCCTCATTTTTGCGGCGATTGCGCCCGATCTCGAAACCGCGCTTGCCCTGCTGCTCCTGCGCAGCGCCTTGTCGCAGATGGATGTCCCGACACGCGCCGCCTATGTGATGGCTGTGGTCACCCCGGGAGAGTGGACAGCGGCTGCAAGCTTCACCGCGACATCCCGCAGCCTTGCTTCCGTCGCAAGCCCGACCCTGACCGGAGCCTTGCTGGCTGGCGGACTGCTGAGCGCGCCGCTGATTGCCTGCGGAGCCTTGAAAATTGCCTATGACCTGGCCTTGCTTGGGTCCTTCAGGGCCTTGAATGTTGCGGTGGAGGGGGACTAGAAAAACCCCGGCTTGCCGCGCTCAGGCTTGGGGCTTCCTTCCATTCCGCAATGGATTTCAACCAAGCCGCCGGAAAATCAACCGGCGGCGATCGACGGCCCCAGAGGGACTCAAGGGACTCAAAGGGACTCAAGGGGACTCAAGGGGACCAGAAGGGACCACTGCCGCGCAGAAAATTGACACAAAACTGCAATGAAACGGAAATATTCGGCCACTATCCTCCAAGGTCGGTTTCCATTGAGAGACGGAATAGTTGCATGGAAGGATCGAGCCCAGGCCTGGCTACGCCGGGACGCCCGCCCGCCTTTCGTGAGTGTCCAAAAACCAGGACCAGATTACGCACGCCGGAGAGGCGCTGCGGGTTGCGGGATGTCATTGCCGAAGCGCCCGAACTGCGTGGAACGGCGATGCCGCCCGCAACGGCCTGGTCCAACTGCGGAGAATGTAATGCTGAAATTGTCGGGTATCGAAAGGGTAATGGTATTGGGGGCGTTTCTTGGAGCGGCCGGTGTTGCACATGCCCAAGTCGTGAAAATAGACGGCTCCAGCACAGTGTATCCCGTCACTGAAGCCGTGGCGGAAGATTTCCAGATCGCCAAGAAAGGCGCCGTTAAAGTCACGGTAGGCATCTCCGGCACGGGCGGCGGCTTCAAGAAATTCTGCCGCGGCGACATCGACATCGCCGATGCCTCGCGCCCCATCCTGAAAAAGGAAATGGAGGCCTGCAAAGCGGCCGGGGTGCAGTACGTCGAAATGCCGGTGGCTTTCGATGCGCTGACGGTGGTGGCAAACCCGGCCAATGAGTGGGTAAAGGAAATCACCGTAGCGGAATTGAAGAAGATATGGGAACCGGATGCCCAGGGGAAAATAACCAGGTGGAGCCAGGTAAATCCCGCATGGCCTGATGAGCCGATCAAGCTTTTCGGGCCGGGAGCGGATTCCGGAACCTTTGACTACTTTACGGAAGCCATCGTCGGAAAGGCCAAGTCGAGCCGGGGCGATTTCACGGCTTCCGAGGACGACAACGTGCTGGTGCAGGGCGTGTCAGGCGATAAGAGCGCGCTCGGGTATTTCGGCTTCGCCTACTATGTCGAAAACCCGAAAAAGCTCAAAGCGCTCGCCGTGGATGGAGGCAAGGGCGGCGTGCTCCCCTCCATGAAAACGGTGGAGGATGGAAGTTATCAGCCGTTGTCCCGCCCGATTTTCATTTACGTGAACATCAAGGCGGCAGAAAAACCCGAAGTCAGGGAGTTTGTCGAGTTCTACATGAAAAATGCGCCCGCCCTGGTGAAGGAGGTCAAATATTTCCCGCTGCCGGATCAGGCGTATAGCGCCAACCTGATGCACCTGGACAAGAAGAAGCTGGGCACCGTATTCAATGGCGAGCCGGAAGTCGGGCTCAAGATCGATGAATTGCTCAAGCGCGAAGCCAGCCTGTAATTGTAATACGATGAATCGGTTCAACGGCAGGGCAGGCGGCCTGCCGCGATTCCGCCTGGCGGCTGCAGGATCTGAAGGGCGACACGGATCAGGTCCAGCCCAGCCGCCCGCCATCCGCCGTCCGCCGTCGGGTATCAGCGTTCTCCCGCTTTCCCTTTCTCTTTTTCCTTCGCGTCGACTTTTTCCTGACGGGCGCGCTACCTCTCCAGGAGCCCGGATGCCACCCCCTGGATGCCACTCTTGGCCAACCCCTGGCGCTACCCTGCGCCGCCAGGCGGGAAGGCCGCTCTTCGGCCTTATCCTGCAAGTCGCGCCGCAAAGGCAAAGCCCTGCCTGCACGACCGGCTGGGCATGAAAAGGGGAATTCGGGACATCGGTCGACCTCGTGAACCAGGCCTGGTTCATGGGAGGCTCAAGGCAGCTCATCGGGCAGGTTCGAGCGCTCGTCCGGTGCTCGCCTGGCGCTCTCCCCCTTTCGGATCATGAATGTCACAAAATCGTAACAAGTCAGTAACAAGATCGTCATTTATTTCACGTAGTCTGCTTCGTTTTTCTGTAATCGACAGCAAGGAGGAGCGTACATGAAACTTTCAAAACTTGTATTGTCAACCGCGATTGCTTTGGGAACAGGCATCTCCGCCGGAGCGGCTTTGGCGATCGATCTTTATGTCGACACCAGGACCAAGCATATATTCGCGGAGCCAGGGCCGGACCGGGTACTCCTGGGGACATATGAAAAGGTTCGCGGCGGGGCATCCGGCATCGCGGAACCGGGGCAGGCAGCAGAGGTGGCAGAGGCGGGTTCGCCGCCAGCCGTCCCCGACCGGGGCGCGAGAATAAGGGAAAAAGCGGAGCGGGCAACGCTCATGGGCAAGGTCGAATCCATCGAGGAACGTGTCAAGGAAGGGGAAAAGCAGTTCAAGCTGGATAAAAACGGCCTGCAGTTCCAATCGGCGGACAAGAATTTCAAGTTCAGGCTGGGCGGCCGGATTCATACGGATTACACCCACAGTAGCGACGATCATTTCCTCAGGGGCGGTGACCCTGTGCAGGCCAACGACGGCGCGGAACTGCGCCGGGGGCGGCTGGAGTTTTCCGGCACCCTCTTCAAGGACTGGGATTTCAAGAGCCAGGTCGACTTCGCAGATAACCAGGTCGGCGTCAAGGACATGTTCATCTCTTACACGGGGCTGAACCTGGCGAATATCAACGTGGGTCACCAGAAACAGGCCTTCAGCCGCGAGCTGCAGGAAAGCTCCAACGACCTCATGTTCATGGAACGGTCGCTGATGAACGTGCTGAACGCGCCGCTCGTGGATCGCGCCATCGGGCTGAATCTGGCAAAAAGGGAAAACAACTGGACCGCGCAGGCCGGACTCTACGGCGAAACGATAGACGCCAATAACGACAGCCTGGATGAGAGCTGGGGAACCAATTCCCGCGTGACTTTCGCGCCTCTCAACGAAAAGACAAGGATCGTGCACCTGGGCGTGGCGGGAAACTTTCGCCGGCCAAGCGGCAGCGGCCAGCTGTTCGGCCCCGCCAATGGCGTGAGGTTCAGGCACGAAACCTCGCATATGACCAACCTCTTCCCGATCGACGCGGGAGCCATGGGAAACGTCGAGGACATCAAGATGCTGGGCCTGGAGGCCAACGGCGTTTATGGCCCGTTCAGCGCGGGCGGGGAATATACGCACAGCTGGATCGGGCGTAAAAACGGTTTTGGCTCGCTGAGCTTCCACGGCTGGTACGGAGAAGCCGCATGGACACTTACCGGCGAATCGCGCAAATACAAGGAAGGAAAGTTCTTCAGGGTGGAGCCCACGCGAGACTTCAACCTGTCCAATGGCGGATGGGGTGCCTGGGAACTGGCCGCGCGCATTGCCGGAGTGGACCTGAACGATGGGGCTTTCAGGGGAGGGAAGATGAAAAACTTCACCGCCGCTGTCAACTGGTACGTGAACCACAATCTTCGCTTCATGTTCAACTACGACAAGATAATCGACATCGAGGATTCGCCGCTGATGACGGCCAGCGGCGGCAAGCCGGATGACCTCAACACCTTCATGTTCCGGAGTCAGATCACTTTCTGATTCCAGTTCGCGCAGGAAGGGCGGGCCCGTGGATCGTCCGGGGCTTCCTGCCTGCCGCGGGCGGCGTCATCGCGCTGTTATATTCCGCGAGTATAACGGCGTGGAATCGAGCTTGCGGGGCGACGCGGTTTTTCAATTCGAGGATTCGATGCCATGTTCGAGAAAAAAATACCGGCCGTCATGATTGCAGCGGCGCTTCTGGCATTGGCCGCAACGGCAGTGCCGCAAGCGGCGGCCGCTGGCACGCATTTCGCCAGGTTCGATGCCCAGACGGGCAGCGTCAGCGCGGGCTCCCTCCCCGAGCAGGCACCGTTCAGGTTCTCTTCCCCCCATTTCTCCCAGATCCGGATTGCGGACCGCCCCCGCCAGATCAAGTCAGGGGAGCCCAATTCCGGGAACTGGGACATGATCACCGCCAACGAGAGCGGACCGGAAGCGGGCCGTTACCTCTTCATGCCATTTGAAGCTTCCGAGGCCGGCGTGCAGCGCCTGGATCTGAAAACCGGGCTGGCCAGGACCCTCGTTCGGCCAGGGACGCAGAATTTCACCAAGGGGGACGCCTCGCGCTGGACGCCCTGGGGCGGATACCTGACGGCGGAGGAATCCTGGGGAAAAGGAAGCGCCAAGGGACGCCTGTTTGAACTGGCCAATCCGGTCACGGCTGCGGGCCCCGATGATTCCCGTTTCATCCATCGGGCCATCGTGCCGCGGGTGGCGCATGAAGGCCTGGCTTTCGACAGGGAAAACAGCCTTTATTTCGTCGACGAGTTCGAGGCGGGCCATATATACAAATACGTGTCCGCCCATCCCGCTGCCACGACGGGCGACGAGTATTTTTCCGCCGGCCAGACCTTCGTGCTGCAGGTAAAGAACACCGGGGGGGACAGGGAGGGTAACGGCAGGAGCGCCGGTACCGCAGGTTCTTTCGCGTGGGTTCCGATAACCGGCCCTGCCGGCGACCCCATTCCCGGAGTGACCGTGCTGAATCCCGACGGATCAGTGGACGGGCGGGAGACGGCGGCGGTGGCGGGAGGCACGGCCTACCGGCGGCCGGAGGACATCGAGATCAAAACCCTTCCCGGGGGGGACCAGATGCTGTTCGTGGCCACGACGGGCAGCCATGAGGTGTACTCCATCAACCTGGATTCCGGGGAAGTGAAGCGGTTCGTGGGCCGCGATACGCCCGACCGGGCGACAGGCAGGCCCGTGGGCACCGCGCTGGCCAATCCGGACAATCTGGCGATCGACGCGGACGGGAACATTTATATCGTCGAGGATCAGCCCGCCGGGATGGCCGATATCTGGTCCGCGCGGGATGCCGACAATGACGGCGTTGCCGATTCCGTGGCGCGATGGGCTTCCCTGTCCACCCTGGGAGCCGAGCCCACCGGCCTTTATTTCGACAAGTTCGATGCCAACGTCGCCTACGTCAACGTGCAGCATCCGGACAGCCTCGCGGACAGCACGATCATGATCTCAGCCATTCCGCCGAATGTGGCTTCCGCGATGCCGCCTGTAGACTCTGCCTCCGCCTCGGGGGAACCGGAACAGGTCCCCCCGATGCTTAAGCTGGTGCCTGTTTCCCTGCTGCTGTCCGGGGCGGGGCTGGCCGGTTTCATCGTGCTTCGCAGGTCCGCGGGCAAAAACGCCTGAGCGGCCGCCCGCATCGCGGCCGTCGCGCTCCACGCCCATCCCTGTTCCCGTTCCCAATTTTCTTTTTTCCGGAAACCGGGCCTCTTAAAAAATACCGTAACAAACCCCCGCTACGATACGAGAATGTAAGATCACGAGTACAGGAGCAGACACATGTTTAAGTACGCGGTGTATATACGGACTGAAGAAGGCTATATCGAACGCATGAAGAACGTCATTTCCAACCTGCCTTACGATGCGCGCGCGCCCTATGGTTCCCTGACACCCTATGTGCACGAGGAAGAGCTCATCGGTTTTCCTGAATCCGTGGTGCTCTGGGAAACGGGCACGGGGGCAAGCGTCGGCATCGCGCCCATCGATTCTCGTTCCGGTTCCGCCGGCGGCGGCCATCCCGTTTCGGCCGCTTCGGCGGCGTAACCAGGAGGAAATGAAAATGCAGCCAGACAGGTCCCGCTTCGCCGTTGGTGTATTCATCGTGCTGGTCAGCCTGAGCGCGGTTTTCGCCACCCGGGACAATCTTTCCGGCCGCTCTACAGCCAGCTCAGCGACGCGTTTGCACGACGATCCGAACGCAGCGTTTGTCTCCGACCTGAAAACCCGGACAGGCCGGGATGTCAAAGTCGGGCAGGTGCGGAGCTGGTCGGGAAAACCCATGCATATCACCGCCGATGGGCTCGACGTGCCCGCCCTTGCGCTGTCCTCCGATCCGGACAGGCCGCATGACCGGGAAGCATCGGCTGGCCCCGGCCCGCGTGAGTTTTCAGCCGGGGATTTCGCGGCTGGCTCCCGGCCTTCGTCCTATACCTCCACCATCGTGTTTCTGGTGAGGAAAGGCAATCCGAAGGATGACCGCGACGGATAGAATGACCGGGATGAAGGATGAACAGCCGTTCGCCCTCAAGGCGCCGGGCACGCCGCAACCCGGCAGCCTGCCCGTTCATGAACGGACGCCCGCATGGTTTGCTCCCGCTACATGATCGATCAGGTTTTCCCCATTTACGGGGGACACATGGTGGAAAGAGTTGTGGATAAATCGGCAAGGCCCTGTTTCGGCGTGATCTTCCATAACTGATTCTTTTCGTTGCAGGCTGGTTTCCGGCATCCAGCATCCGGCTACGCCGGCGATGGATCGTAGCAATCGCTGCCACCGCTTGCCGGACAATCGGGGAGGCGGAAGGTTGCTTCCTGCCTGCTTCGGATCGGCAGGGAATTCAGGACGTGTCGAGCCGGGGTTCCGGCAGTGGTCAGGCTAAACCGGGCAGGACGGGCCAGGTTGACCAGGACTGGCAACCTGCCCGCTACCGGTTCTCCAGCAGGGCTTCCAGCTCGTATTTCTCCCGGTCGATCTCCCCGCGCGTGCGCACGCCCAGGCGCCGCAGCAGCGGCAGGGGCGGGCACCAGCCCTGCAGGCTGTGCTGCAGGAGGAAAAACAGCACCGCGGCCGACAGTCCCACCCATTTGCGGTGGACGGTGAGTCCCAGCACGAGTCCTGTCAGCGCCAGGGTGGAAGCGTTGGCTTCCAGCACGCGCTCGATGTCCCATTCCTCGTCCAGTTCCCGTATCCGCCGGTGGATGACGATCGGGCTGCTCGCGGCATAGCGGCGGACATTCCGCTCGATCTGCCGGTCGATCGCCTGGTTCACGTGCTCCGCCGTCGAGCGCCGGACCCGGTCGGGCTGGGGCGGGGCAGGTTCTTCGTCAAGTTCGGCTGGCTCTCGTTCTTCAGTGATGTCGGTCATCGTGGCCTCCTCGGGCGGTTTGTTTTATCGCGTCGTTGCCTTTTTATCCGTTACACCCGGAATATCCCGCGTCGGACGGTTGAATTTCCCTTTCAGGTCGTCGACGCCGGATTGCGGATGGGCGAACTCCTGCAGGTCAGCGCGCTCCTTGCGGATTTTCGCGCTATTGAGGTTCATTTTCCTGTCGCGGCCTTCGACCAGGTTCGGATTGGCTTCGCCGTCGCGATTGAACGACCAGCCGAGCATAGGGTCGCCCAGGGGAAGCACTTCTCCCGCGCCGCTCTCATGAAAGCCGGTATTCCATACATGCCACGTTTTGCCGTAGCTGTTCATCTTGTCGCGCATGAGCGCTTTTTCCGCGGGGGCGGGAATGGAGGGCGCGACCAGCTGGCCGGACAGGATTTCACCGTTGTGCGGGTGCCAGTATTTCTTTTCTTCGTGGGGCAGGGTGGCGAAAAGCTTTTCGGAAATGATGTACTCGATGCCGTTCAGGCGCGCGTCTTTCGTGTTGCCGTCGAACAGCGCGCACTGGGCGAAATCCTCGTTGACCTGATGGCAGTAATGGTGCGCTTCCATCTGTTTTTCCGGATGGTCTTTCATGGGATGAAAGCCCACCAGATAAATATCGAATCCCTTGAGCGGAGCCGTGCCCTGCAGCAGGCGGGCGCCTGCTTCCAGCAGTTTCGTCCTTGCCGATTTCGGCTCGCCGGCCGTATCGGGCGCGGTGTCTGCGCGGGATGCCTTTTCCTCTTTCTGCGCATGCGCAGGCGGGGGGAAGGTCATGGTGGCGCCCGCAGCCATGACCGCTGCCGCGGCAAGCACCCTGCCCAACCGCAGGTGGAACGAAACTGCATTGAAGGATGACATGGCTTCTCCCGACATAAAGACAAGGGCGCAAGCTGCGCGGTGAAACGAAGTTGCGACGGGAGCAGGAAGCAGGGGACAGCCGCCCGTCGCATGGACGATGCGGCATTATTGAACAGGATCAGGAAGGTTTCTGTGCGGCAGGCCACGCAGCGAAGCGGCGCCTGGACGGAGGGGCTCGGGGAGGGGCCGGAGAGAGGGGGGGCGGAGGGCCGGAGGGCCGGAGGGCCGGGGGTCGCGGCCGCCGGCGGCTTATTCCTCTTGAGCGTGAAAGGCGCGGAGCCGCGGGCTCATGTACCGGCGGTTTTCGCGTCCATGGCTTCCACGCCGGCGACTTCCGCACTGCCGGCTTTCTCTTCGGCGGCTTTTGTCCCCTCCTGCAAGCCGACGAGCGCGGCATAGTCGATGACGTGGTCCTGCATGGCGGCGCGCACCCGCGCCTTGTCCGAATCCTCCGGCAGGCCGAGCATGATGTCGAGCGCGAAAAGCTGGAAGTGGTAGCGATGGGTGCCGTCGAAATACCTGGGGCAGGGGCCTTCGTAGCCGTGGGTGCCGCCGTTGGCGAGGCCCTCGGTGCCGTCCGTGGGGATTTTTCCGGCCGGAACGGAGGTGGTGGAAGGCGGAATATCGAATACCAGCCAGTGCACCCAGGGCCGTGGGGTCGCATCCCTGTCCTCCACGATCAGGACGAGGCTGCGGGCGCGCGCTGGGATGCTGCCGAACTGAAGAGGCGGGCTGATGTTCTCGCCCAGGCAGGTATGAGCCGGGGGCACGGCGGTCTGATCCTGGAAGGCAGGACTGGTGATGCGCATCGACTGACTCCTTTTACACAGAGGATGGATGAACTGGAAGAGCCGGCCGCCGGATTCCGGGGGCAAAGCGCAAAGGGTTTACCTGTTTGGGGCTTACCTATTTGGCCAGGCTCTTCTATAACTCAAATAGGCATGAATGATAAACCATGCGCCGGAGGGAGTATATGTCTCAGTTGAAGGTGGGAAAACCGATGGAAGGGCCTGCCGTCAGCCGTCGGCGGGCGGGTTACCCGCGAGGCGGGGGAGGCAGGGGAGAAAGCAGTTCGGAAGCCAGCGCCAGCACTTTCAGCGCGGCCAGGGCGGGGGGCGTGACGATCAGGTCGGCCAGCGCCTTGGCGTGCAGGACGGCGATGCTGTCCGGTTCATAGGAGAGCCGGGCCATCAGTGGCGCCCGGTCATTGGCGCGGCAGGGGCTTCATGGAATCAGCCGGCGGGGCCCGGAGACCAGATAACGCGGCCAAGCTCATATCTTTCTTAAGATATAAAAAAATATAGTTAGGGTATCACCATGATACCTATTTCTCTGTGTTGGGGCGGGCAAAGCCCGGAAGGGGTTTCATTTCACCCCTGCTGGCCATCCCGCGAGGATCTGTCAAATGCGACGATATGTCACATTGATTCCATGACGTTGATCCTGGATACTGAGCCTGCTTCGGGCGCAAGCGCGAAGTCTTCCGACGAGGCCGTTTCCTGTTGCCGCCTGCTGCATCCGGACAGAAAGGCGCCCTTGCTGCACGGGCGGACGGACAGGACCGGGCGACGCGCAGAATCCCGAGGCATGGATTTATATTTTATTTATGTGAGCCACGCGGCCCGGCTGGCGCGCACGTTTCAGCAGGCGATATCCTCATTCCCCACCGTTGAAGGCGTTGCATAGAGTGATGGTTCAGCGATGGAATTCGGGCCAATCCAGAAGTGGGGCAGAGAGCGCCGCCAGAAGACAGGGAAGCAACCATAGGAGACAAACCATGAAGCTTTTTTCCGTGTGCCTTGCCGTGTATCTTGTCGCGGCCTTTTCCATGATTTCACCGGTGCGGGGGGTGGAAAAGGCGGATGAGAGGCGGCTTGATGAAATCGCAAAGCGTGGCACTCATGTGATGCCCTTTGATCTGGAGAAAACGACACACGTCTTTTCGAGGACAGATCAGGGCGGAGTGCAACAGGTGGTGGTGAAGGACAAATCGGATACCGGCCAGATCAGGCTGATACGCGCCCATTTGTCCGAGATTTCGGAGGACTTCATGCGAGGGGATTTTTCCAAGCCCGCGCGCATTCATGGCGAAAGCATGCCCGGGCTGTCCGAATTGAAATCGGCCAAACCCGGACAGATCAGGATCGAGTACTCGGAACTGCCGGATGGCGCGCAAATCAGCTATTCCACCCGCTCGCCCCGGCTGATCGAGGCCATTCACCGGTGGTTCGATGCCCAGTTGAGCGATCATGCGCGTCATGCTGTTCCCGGCCATTCCCGCCATCACATGCACCATGAATAGCAGATCAAACTGGTCAATCCGGTCAAATCCGAAATGGCGGCGGCCAGGCGGCGCCTGCCACGCGTGCGCTTCGCGCTGGACGGAAGAATACTTTGAGCAGCGCAGGGAGGGAGGTCCAGCGTCACGGGCCGATGCCGCAGCACCCGGAAAATAGCCAGACATGCCCCGCAAAGGTAGGGAGGCGTGCCGTTTAATCCTTCGGGGGAATTCGGCCGGAGCGGGACGGGTGCGTGGAATTGGCCGTCCCGCCTCCATCCCTCCCCGCATTCCAGAGGATGGCGACCCCGATGAGGGCGGAGAGAATGGAGCCGGTGAAAATGGCGATCTTGGCAGCGGCGTAATCCGCGGCGAGCGGGAAGGCTTCGCTGGCGATGAACAGCGACATGGTGAAGCCGATTCCCGCCAGCGCCCCTGCGCCGCCCAGCTGGCGCCAGTTGTAGGCGTAGGGCTTCACAGCCACTTTCAGCCGCACGGCCAGCGCGCACGCCAGCATGAAGCCCAGCGGCTTGCCCGCCACCAGCGCCGCGACGATCCCCAGTATGAGCGGTCCATGCCCGGCGAACGCATCCGCCTCCAGCGCCATGCCAGCGTTGGCAAAGGCGAATATGGGCAGCACCAGGAAGCTGGAGCGCGGCGCCAGGTGCCGCAGCATACGGTTCGCGGGAGATTCGAGGCGGTCGTGGATGGCGTCCAGCGCTTCCAGCGCGGGTTCGGAGGGACCATGGCGCATGACTTCCTTGCCACGCTTGAATTCCGCCGTGAGCACCGCTTCCCCCTGCAGCATCAGGGCTTTCAGGTTGGGAGGCGGGCGCGTCGGGATGAACAGTGCGAGAACGATGCCGGCCAGCGTGGCATGGATGCCGCTTGCATGCACGCACGCCCATAGCGCGATGCCGAGCAGCACGTAGGGGGAGGCGCGGTAGACGCCGCCCCGGTTGAGCGTGGCCAGCACGAGAGTAATCGACGCCGCCGCGACCAGGAATTCGGCGTGGAGATGGCCGGAATAAAAAATCGCTACCACGAGGATGGCGCCGATGTCATCCACAATGGCGGCCGCGGTCAGGAAAACGCGCAGCTCAACCGGTACCTTTTTTCCCATCATCGCGATCAGGGCGATGGCGAACGCGGTATCCGTCGCAATGGGCACGCCCCAGCCGTGGGACCATGCGCCGTCCGCGCCCGCAGGCCCGCCGGGCACGAGCGCGTGGTAGAGGAGGGCAGGCACGGCCATTCCGCCGAGGGCGGCGGCGACAGGGAGCGCGGCTGCTTCCCGGTTGGCCAGGTGCCCTACCGTGAATTCACGCTTGATTTCAAGACCCACCACGAGAAAGAAAATG
>CAYXQR010000035.1:0-11843 GCA_964466955.1 uncultured Nitrosospira sp. | reverse complement strand
CCGGACGAAATGCCAGCGCCGACAAGGTCATGTAGCCGCCGTAACTTGCGCCCATGATCCCGATACGCTCCTGATCGATATAGCCAAGACTCGCCAGGAAGGTTTTGGCTTCCACGCAATCCCATAGCGGCTCACGTCCATGCCTGCGATTGGCAGCCCTGAAAAAAGTTTTGCCGTAACCGGAACTCCCCCGATTGTTGATTCCAAGTACCGCATAGCCATGGTTCACCAGATATTGAATCTGCGCGCTATACCCGCGCATGGTCTGACCTCCTGGGCCACCATGCACATAGACAACGGCGGGTACCTTGTTGCAAGGCGAAGCTTCGTGTGGTTTGTAATAAATGGAAGGTATCACCACTCCATCGAAGGATCGGAAGCGAACCACCTGTGCCTCCACCAGATCCGCGGGATCGATCTCCTTGCTCAGGCTCCGGGTGAGCTGGGTGAATCGGCCGCTGGAAAAATCGTGGACGAACAGGTTGTCGGGCGAACGATCGCCATTCACGTAAAAAGCCATGCGCATGGCGCTGGACGAAAAAACCACGCCCCTGATTTCCCCTTCCGGCAAAGCAGGAAGTGCTACCGGCCGTTCTTCGGAACCGGCGTCCTTCCCTGCTGCAACCTTCACCACGCGAAGGAGGATGCTTCCGTCTTCATTGATTCCCGTTACCCGAAAACGGCCATTCCAGGAAAAATAGGTATACATCAAATCCCATTCCGCATTTTCATGATCACTCATTTCGCCCGTCAACAGATCATAAACGCGCAAATGCTTGAACTCACTTCCCTCATTGGTAAGAAAAAAAAGCTTTTCCGACAGGGGATCGAAAGTCTCGGCATGGAAATTGACCGCACCTTCGTGCGGCGTTAGGTGCCTGGTTTCCTGTTTGTCGACGTCATACAGGTAGATGTCGCCATCGGACGTGGTATTGAACCGGTTCAGGGCAATCCAGCGCTCATTGCGACTGATGGGGCCCAGATCAAACCCTTGCTCGTTCCTGTACAGCAGCGTGCGCCCATAGGTTTCGGTGTCATAGCGATAAAGATCGAAAAAACGGGGATCACGCTCATTGGTGGAAACATAGAAGGCGCTTCCGTCCGTGCGCCAGCCTATGAACTGTGCCTTGTGCCCCTCCCCGGGCGTCAGGTCTTTTTCGGAACCTCGGGGAGTCAGCAGGAAAATATGGTAATTCTCGTCACCTCCTCGATCCCGCATGAATAAAATCCGATCGTCATGTGGAAAGAAGCTGAGGGAAAACGTGCTGTCCGTGGTGGAGTCAGTCAGAGACTCCGGCGTACCCCCCTCTACCGGTAAAGTATATGCATTGAAGATGCCGGATTCATTGCTGGTGAAAAGGACGCGCCGCTCATCCGCGCTGAAAGACGCTCCCACGATGGAGGTCGTTGCCATGAACTGTTCGATGGTATAGCGCTTCATTATTCGATCCTTCAAAATCAGCCTGCATGCGCCGACTCGACGTGGGCGTTATGCTAAATCCGGAAAGGGCAATGTTCCAGGATCCCGGTAGGCAAACCGTGCAACCTCATTCTCCGCAAAACGTGAAAATCCTCGGACTTATCACACTGCCGGCTAGCGCTTACGTGTTTCCGGATTCCTGCACTCGATTTGCCATGAGAGTTCGCCATCCCGGGCGCTCGCTCTCATCTGATCAAGTATGATGGGCTCCTGCTGGTTGATCAGCACGTATCCGGATTTGCAGACCTCGTTGGCACGTTTCGTCAATGTTCTTACAGCCCAGTCGCGGCTCGTCGGACAAGGGCCCAATCGCGTCTTGATAAAATGATGCGTTGCCCCATCATCCATTATTCTGGAAGCCTGCGTGTAGTCGGGCGTGCTCGAGCAGGCGGCAAGAAGGGGGAGAGCAATCAACGTCATGGCTACGCTTTTCATTTTTCCTGGAACATGCATCTAGAGGCTTTCGATGCGAAGGCAGACACGAGATCGAGAAACGCTATTTGATCCGATCACCATCAAGTCCGTACCGATCAGCGCCAGTTTTGACAAGCCACAGCAGGATTATGAATAACATCTTTACTTCGGAATTCTGTGCTGCTGAGATTGAATGAAATCCCGGTCGCGTGATGCGTTTTTTGTTTTACCGGTTCGAGAATAGCAGAATATAAGGCCAATATGTCTCTGCTATGCTTTTACAAGTTTTCATGGGCAATTTATGCGTCGCTGCCTGCATGAAACCAATTCCCGCTGCATGGTCCCTACGCAAGAATGACGTCATGGATCGGATAGATTGCCTGAGCAATTTGGCCACCAAAAAACTGACAACCCCTTGCATGATCAACAACCCGCAGGTATTTCTTCTCCGTTAAAATGTGGCCCATTCGCGACGCGCCTGTTTCCTATAGAAGAGGCAGGGATAGCCATGCGAAACGAGAAGAATCCCTGGGGTCTTTGCAGGCAAGGGCTTGTTTAGACATGGATCTGTAGGTATGCTTTGTAGCGCCCTGATGCAGAAAACATAAAAAATCTACAGATAATCAATAAGATATTGAGAACTCAACAACTTATCAATATTGGCGGAGAGGGTGGGATTCGAACCCACGTGCCAGGTTACCCTGACCATCTGATTTCGAGTCAGCGCCGTTATGGCCACTTCGGTACCTCTCCGTTGCGGGAAACCCATTTTACCAGTTTATCCTCTGTTTTTCTTGCGGTTGGACAAGACACAATGGCGGAATGTTTCCCGATTCTGCTTGTCTTCTCTGCATGCGCGCTCTAACTCTTCTGTTTATCGCCTCCACTGCTGCCAGCCTCATATTGGCTGGCTGCGAACCGTTTGAACGATCCATACCCCGGTTTAGCGAAACCGATGAGCTGGTGGTGCTTACAGTAAACAGCCCTGAAACCTATTATGAGAATCAGGACGGTGTACTGGTCGGACTGGAGCATGATCTTGCTTCCGAGTTCGCGCGCGAACTGGGCATGAGGATCAGATTCAAGATCGTGCCCAAACTGGACCAGGCCCTGCGAGGACTGGAGAGACAAAAAGGACACATGGCAGTGGGATTGAACATCAGTCCGAAACATTTGCTGCAAGCGCGCTTTGGGCCGGTTTATCAGCCTGTACAGGCTCAGGTGGTCTATAACAGGGACTATCCCAGGCCTCAGACCATTGATGATCTGGTGGGTGGAAGGGTGGAAATAGCGAGCGGCACCAGTCATCATGAGGAGCTGAAAAAGGCGAAGCAGCAGGTCCGCAAATTGAAATGGACCGAAAGGAACGTGACCGCTGATGAGCTCCTGGCCAAGCTGTCGGAAGGCAAGGTCGATTATGTGGTGGTGGATTCCATTCAGTTTAATCTGGCGAGGAATTTCTATCCCAACCTCCGCGTCGCCTTCGATCTAGGCGAACCAGTCGGCAGAGCATGGGCCTTCCCGCTTTTCGCAGACCGGGAATTGCTCCAACGCGCACGGAAATTTTTCGATCGTATAGAGCGTGATGGAACCCTGGCCCGCCTTCTCGATCGTTACTACGGTCACGTTGAGCGGCTGGAACAAACTGACATAAGCGGCATTTTGCGCCGGCGGCAGACGATCCTGCCGGATTTGCGCGAGCTTTTTCACGAAGCGGAAGAGGTGACGGGTATCGACTGGCGCCTGCTTGCCGCATTGGCTTACCAGGAATCCCACTGGAACGCGCTGGCAACATCGCCGACCAACGTGCGGGGCATCATGATGCTGACGGAGATTACAGCGGATCGCATGAAAGTAACCGATCGTCTCGATCCCAAGCAGAGCATACTCGCGGGCGCTCGCTACCTGCTGATCCTGAAAGACCGGTTGCCCGCCCGAATCCGGGAGCCAGACCGGACCTGGATTGCGCTGGCAGCATACAACCAGGGGCCCAGTCACGTGGAGGATGCGCGCATCCTGGCGCAACGCCAGGGATTGAACCCGGATTCATGGGTGGATTTGAAAAAAACCCTTCCGTTACTGGCTCAGAAGGAGTATTTCCGTGATCTAAAGCACGGCTTTGCAAGAGGCGGGCAGGCTGTCATCCTGACGGAGTCGGTCCGCACATACTATGATATTCTGTTGAAATACGAGGATCCGTATTCTTGGGGATTTACCACCAGAGCCGATATTACTCCGGAGCGTATTCCGCATCCATTTGAATCCGTAATCAATTTTTTTAACCTTGAGTGAAATGGGGAAACATCCCAACCATACACCAGCGCATGTGATTAATGGTGAGCTACCGTGGCAGTCAGGGAATCGGGTTCGTTAAACCTGACTGCTGACTGATTTTTTTTCAACACCTAATTGAAGAGAGGCCGTTATGACTTTACGCTTGGGCGATACCGCACCTGATTTCGAACAGGATTCCTCGATCGGGAGAATCAGGTTTCACGAATGGATGGGCGATTCATGGGCAGTGCTGTTTTCGCATCCAGCGGATTACACTCCCGTGTGCACCACTGAACTGGGCATGACCGCCAAACTCAAATCCGACTTCGACAAACGCAACGTCAAGGCTATCGGCCTGTCGGTCGACCCGGTGGAAAAGCACGCAGGCTGGATCAGGGATATCGAGGAAACGCAGAATTGCGGCGTTGCCTTCCCCATTATTGCGGATGTGGATAAGAAAGTTGCCGAACTGTACGATATGATTCACCCGAATCAATCGGAAACGATGACTGTACGGTCGCTGTTCATCATTGATCCGAAAAAGAAGGTCCGTCTCATCATTACTTATCCAATGAGTACAGGACGCAATTTTGATGAGGTCTTGCGCGTTATCGATGCCTTGCAACTGACCGACAACTGCACGGTGGCAACCCCCGCGAATTGGAAAGACGGAGACGATGTGATTATTCCCTTGACGATCCAGGATGAAGCTACCCTCAAGCAGAAATTCCCTAAAGGCTACGTCGCCCCGCGTCCGTATCTTCGCATCACCCCGCAACCGGACAAGTAGAGGAAGCAAATAACGGTCATGGGCAAGGTGACGGGAATCGTCCGTTATTCTCGTCTGCCTCCCCCGCGACGCCGGAATCGCCTGGCTCGAACCACGCAAGCTTCTGGTGCAGTTTAACCACATCTCCCACTATGATGAGGGTGGGAGGAACGAGGTGTGCGGATGCCGCCAAAGAAGGAAGTGTTTCAAGTGTTCCAGCCAACACCCGCTGATTGCGAGTGGTGCCCTGCTGCACGATGGCTGCGGGAGTCGCAGCGCGCAGCCCGTGCGCCATCAGCTGTTGGCACAGCACCGGTAATCCGAACAATCCCATATAAACCACAATTGTTTGATTTGGTCGTCCGAGCATATGCCAGTCCAGGTTGACGCTGCCATCCTTGAGGTGGCCCGTCACAAATACGCAGGACTGTGCGTGATCCCGATGCGTAAGCGGTATGCCCGCGTAGGATGCCGCGCCACTCGCAGCCGTGATGCCGGGCACCACCTGAAAGGGGATATGTTGCTCGGATAACGTTTCGATTTCCTCACCGCCGCGGCCGAATATGAATGGGTCGCCGCCTTTCAGCCGCAGCACCCTTTTACCTTCTTTTGCCAGTCGGACAAGCAGTTCGTTGATGGATTCCTGGGGCATAAAATGATGGCTGCGTTCCTTGCCGGCATAGATACGCGGTGCATCCCGGCGCACCATATCCAGTATTTCCCTGGAAACCAGCCGGTCATACACCACCACATCCGCCTGCTGCATCAGACGCATGGCACGAAATGTCAGAAGTTCAGGGTCTCCCGGCCCGGCACCGACGAGGTATACCTCTCCTTGTGAATCCACCCTGGCTTCCCCCTGCGGAATGTCATGGGTCGCCTCGTCAAGCGATCGTTCCAGACTGGCCTTCGCCGCAAGCTCCTTACCTGCAAAAACCATTTCTGCAAAGGGCCCCTGCAACACGTTTTCCCAGAATCGACGCCGCTTTTCCGGCTGTGGAAGACGCAACTTCACTCTCTGCCGAAAATCAGCGGCAAGAATGGCAAGACGTCCATAGGTGGCTGGAATCAGGGTTTCCAGGCGTGCACGCAGAAGTCGCGTGAGGACGGGCGATGCGCCACCGCTGGACACGGCTACCAATACGGGACTGCGATCCACGATCGAAGGCATGATGAAAGAGCATAATGCGGGGTCGTCGACCACATTGACGGGAATGCGCTGACGCATGGCGGTTTCGGCAACCTGCCGATTGATAGCTCGATCGTCGGTGGTGGCGAGAGCGAGTATCGCATCATCCAGATGATCAGGCCGAAATCGCTCCTCTTTCCAGATCAGCCTGGGCTCCCGCGCGGGCTCCTGCATCAGCTCATGCAATTCAGCGCAAAGGGCTGGGGATACGACCGTGACCCGAGCGCCAGCGCTTCTAAGGAGCGCGATTTTGCGAGCGGCGACGTCGCCACCCCCTACCACGATACAGTGGCGGTTCCTGATACTGAGAAAAATTGGCAGAAAATCCATTCGTCTCGCCTGAAAATCATGCAGCTCTTACTTTAACCGAAAATACAGGGAGCAGGCTTCCTCGCAAAACCTCGGAATGTTCGTCATGTAATCCTCCGATGCTTGCGTCCAGTCCAGCTTGGCATTCTGCGCTTTTTTTCCGTGCTCGTTTTCCCGGTTCGTTTTTCATACCCTCCCTTATTTGTTATGATGCAACCCTTGCGTTGCGGGACTGCCGCCTGAATGCTCAATATCGATCTGCACTGCCATTCCACCGTTTCCGATGGTCTGCTGACTCCCGCTTTGCTAGTGGAACACGCTGCCGCGCGCGGAGTAGAGGTTCTTGCATTGACCGATCACGATGATGTGGGCGGACTGAAGGAGGCAGGGGAGGCTGCTGCCGAGAGGAACATCCGGTTTGTCAACGGCGTGGAAATTTCCGTCACATGGCGCAGCCAGACGATCCATATCGTTGGATTGGGGGTAGACCCCCGGCACCCGGAATTGATCGGGGGATTAGCTTCCTTACGTGAAGGCCGCATCATGCGTGCACGCAATATGGCCGCGCAGCTTGACAAGTTCGGCATACACGGCAGTTTTGAAGGGGCACGCAGCCATGCCGGGAACGGGCATTTCATTGGACGCCTGCACTTCGCCCGCTTTCTCGTGCAGCAGGGCTACGCGCCGGATGTAAGATCGATATTCAGAAAATATCTGGTCAAGGGCAAGCCCGGATACGCGCCACATCAATGGACTTCGCTGGATAAGGCAGTGGACTGGATTCGGGCCAGCGGCGGCAGGGCGGTCATCGCGCACCCCGGCCGCTACAAATTGGGCAAAGCGGCGCTGGACGCGTTATTGCTGGAGTTCCGCGAGCGAGGCGGCGAGGCTGTGGAGGTCATCACGGGCAGCCATACGCCCGAGCAGTCCATGCTTTTTGCCAGCCACAGTCGGCGGCTGGGTTTACTGGCTTCACGTGGATCGGACTTTCATGGCCCCGGCGAAAGCTATTTTGACCTGGGGAGGATGCCGCCCTTGCCAGCAGGATGCACTCCCGTCTGGCATGACTGGATCGGCGCAGGAGAGCTCTGACGCTTTTGCCCGGATCATTCCGCTCCCGAAAAATCTCAAAATCGCTTGCTAACGTGGCCCAATTCTTTTCCATTCATCCGGATAACCCGCAGATGCGGCTGATCAGGCAGGCCGCCGGCATTGTAAAAGCGGGGGGTGTGATCGCTTACCCGACCGATTCCTGCTACGCGCTGGGAGGGCACCTTGGAGACAAGAGCGTAATGACGCGCATTCATGCCATACGCGGGAAGGATGGGCATCATCATTTCACCCTGATGTGCCGCGATCTGGCCGAAATCTCCCGTTATGCGAAATTCGATAACCGCGAACACAGGTTGCTGAAGATGTGCACACCAGGCTGCTATACGTTCATTTTTCCGGCTACCCGCGAAGTTCCACGCCGACTGCTGCATCCAAAGCGGGATACGATTGGAGTTAGAATCCCGGATCATGCTGTGGTTCAGGCTCTGTTGACGGAGCTGGATGAGCCGCTGCTGAGTTCCACCCTGCTTATGCCCGGGGATGAGCTTCCGCTCAACGACGCCTGGGAAATTCGGGAGCGGCTGGAACATCAGGTCGAGCTGATAGTGGATGGGGGTACCTGCGGGGTGGAAATGAGCACGGTGGTCGATCTGACCGGAGACGTCCCGGAAGTAACACGTCAAGGCAAGGGCAGCCTGGCCCCCTTGGGGTTGACGCATGGATAGCATTATTCAAAAGATTGCCATTTATTCTTTGCCTGTGATTTTCGCCATTACGCTGCATGAGGCTGCTCATGGATATGTAGCCAAGCATTTTGGTGATCTTACCGCCTATTCGCAAGGACGGGTCAGCCTGAACCCGTTACGACATATCGATCCCCTCGGGACAATCATCCTTCCCTTGGTGACACTGTGGCTCGGTGGAATTCTGTTTGGCTGGGCGAAGCCGGTACCCGTCAATTTTTCGGCATTGCGCCACCCCAAGCAGGACATGCTTTGGGTAGCATTGGCAGGGCCGGCTGCGAATCTTTTCATGGCCCTGCTGTGGGGGTTCGTGATCAAGCTTGGACTCGCACTGCCGGAAAGCAGCCTGGCTCGGCCCATGATATTGATGGGCGAAGCAGGAATCACAATCAATGTCATTCTGATGGTGCTAAACCTGCTTCCTCTGCCACCCCTGGATGGAGGTCGCGTCGCAGTAAGTCTTCTGCCGCCTCGGTTTGCTTATAGCTTTTCGAAAATTGAGCCGTACGGATTCATGATTCTGCTGTTTCTCCTGATTACGGGCGTTCTATGGGCGGTAATTGGTCCCTTCATCGTGATAACGATACAATTGATCGCCTGGTTTTTCGGGTTGCAGACTCATTGAATGCATGCTTGTATTTTGGGGAAGGATGATCAAGGCTAATTATGTTCGCTGATAGGGTACTGTCGGGAATGCGCCCCACCGGCGGTTTGCATCTGGGGCACTATCACGGTGTGCTGAAAAACTGGGTAGCGCTGCAGCACGAGTATGAGTGTCTTTTTTTTGTCGCAGACTGGCATGCATTGACGACCCACTATGATACGCCGGAGGTGATCGAGCAGCATGTGTGGGACATGGTGATAGACTGGCTGGCGGCGGGAGTGGATCCCGCGCAGGCCACGCTGTTCATTCAGTCGCGCGTGCCGGCGCACGCGGAATTGCATGTGCTGCTCTCGATGATAACGTCATTAGGCTGGCTGGAACGCGTTCCTTCCTATAAGGATCAGCAGGAAAAACTGTTTGAAAAGGATTTGAATACCTATGGTTTTCTGGGCTACCCTTTGCTGCAGAGCGCGGACATTCTCATCTACCGCGCAACCCATGTGCCGGTAGGCGAAGATCAGACTCCGCACATCGAGTTTACTCGCGAGATCGCACGTCGCTTCAACCATATATATGGAAAGGAAGTGGGATTCCTGGAAAAGGCGGAACTGGCGATAAAAAAACTTGGTTCGAAAAAATCAAAGGTCTATCGAGAGTTGAGAAATCGGTACCAGGAGCACGGGGACCAACAGGCGCTGGCCGCAGCGAAGTCGCTGCTGGACGAACAGCAGAATCTGAGTCTGGGCGACCGGGAACGGTTATTCGGATACCTTGAAGGGACCGGGAAAATGATACTCTCCGAACCAGAGGCGATGCTGACGCCTGCATCGAAAATGCCAGGCCTGGACGGACAGAAAATGTCGAAGTCCTACAGTAACACAATTGAACTGAGGGAAGATCCGGAAAGTGTTACCCGGAAGATACGAACCATGCCGACGGATCCGGCACGTGTGCGGCGCAGCGATCCGGGTGATCCTGTCAAATGCCCGGTATGGCAGTTTCATCTCATCTACTCGGATGAGGCTACCCAGCAGTGGTCTTACCAAGGCTGCACCACAGCCGGCATAGGCTGCCTGGAATGCAAGCAGCCTGTCATCGATGCCATACTCGCAGAACAGCGACCCATGCACGAACGGGCACAGCTGTATGAGGATGACCCTTCGCTAGTGCGCAACATTATCGCCGACGGCTGTGAAAAAGCCGAAAGACTGGCCGAGGAGACGATGCGCGAAGTAAGGGAAGCAATGGGACTGGATTATTCCTGAAATGTCTTCGAAAACGGTGCAATGCCGCTTTTTACAGGCAACCGCACGAATATTGCCGGGACTTCACATGCAGCCTCATTATTCGCCGATGCATCCTCTGGTGACCGGAAAACAGTGAACGATTCAGACCGTCCGGATCCGGGGCATTTGCCCGCGCTGCCCATTGCCAGAGTACACGGAGAACCGCTGACAGATCTCCCGCAGGATCTGTATATTCCGCCGGACGCGCTGGAAGTATTTCTCGATACGTTTCAAGGCCCGCTCGATCTTCTGCTCTATCTGATTCGTAAGCACAATCTTGACGTGCTGGATATTCCCATGGCTGAGCTTACGCGGCAGTATATGGCCTATATGGAAATGATGCGGGCCAACCGGCTGGAGCTCGCGGCGGAATACCTTCTCATGGCGGCAGTTCTGATTGAGATCAAGTCGCACATGCTGCTCCCCAAACCGACGAGCAAGGATGAGCAGGAAACCGATCCGCGCGCCGAACTGATACGCCGCCTGCTGGCATACGAGCAGATGAAAAAAGCTGCGCAGAAGCTTAATGAATTGCCTCAGGCCGAACGGGATTTTTCGCTGGTGAACGTTTGGATTGAACAAGTCGTAATCGAGCGGCTACCCGAAGTCGCTTCCGATGAACTTCGGAATGCCTGGCTGATGCTCATGGCCCGCTGCCAAGTCAACCGGCGACATCAGATCACCCGGGAAGAACTGTCTGTTCGCGAACATATGAGCCGTATCCTGCGGCAGCTGCAAGGCCGGCATTTCGTCGAGTTTAACGACTTGTTCAGCATTACAGGAGGTGCTCGGGAACTGGTGGTTACCTTTCTGGCATTGCTCGAGCTAATTCGGGAAAACCAGGTTGAAGTAAGCCAGCCCCACGCTTTTGGAACAATTTATGTCAGACCGATCAGAGCAGTTACCATCGCCTAGCTTTGCCGATACGGTCGGGCCAGCCGCGGTCAAGCGGATACTGGAGGCAGCGCTGCTTACCCGCCCGGATCCCGTTCCCCTGTCTGAACTGAAGAAACTGTTCGAGGAGGAATTCGGAATCGAGGTTCTGCGTCGTCTGCTGGACGAATTGCGGACAGATTGGGAGGAAAAGGGAGTGGAACTCGTGCATGTCGCGGGCGGATGGCGTTTTCAGGCAAAGCCGGAAATGCAGAAATACCTGAATCGCCTTAATCCACAGAAGCCGCCGCGCTACTCCCGAGCTGTGCTGGAAACACTTGCCATCATCGCCTATCGTCAACCGGTTACCCGGGGCGACATCGAAGAAATAAGAGGGGTGGTCGTTTCCACCCCGATACTCAAAGCGCTCGAATCGCGTGGCTGGATAACGTCAATAGGCCATCGTGATGTCCCGGGCAGACCCGTGCTGTATGCCACGACAAGCAGCTTTCTCAATGACCTCAATTTGTGCTCCCTTGAGGAACTTCCCCCTCTGGAAGAGCTCGGTACATTGATCGAACCGGGAGACAGCATGGAACTGCTGCCTGACCTGGAACCCGACGAGCAACGCAAGTTATCCGGATAATTCTGAGAAAGCCGACAAGGCAGGGTATCCGCTGCCTGTCCCGCGCTATCCCCTTTCCACACTCAATGCACGTGATCGCCTGGTGGGGGGAGGATTTCTTCTTCGCGGTTGAGCTGTGCGATCTGCTGCATGAGCATCTCGGTGTTTTCCCATCCGCTGGCGTCGGTATCCGGGATCCAGCGTGCCCGCAGGTAGCCGAATCG
>CAYXQR010000034.1:0-4259 GCA_964466955.1 uncultured Nitrosospira sp. | reverse complement strand
GGGCATTAACGTTTATTTCATGTTTTGGCGCGTTGTGCCGATAGCACTCTGTAAAGCCCAACTGTTCCAACGCCTATTTCCTTACCTCAACCCCGGACCCGGCAGGTTCCAAGGCTCAGCTCTTTGACAAGATCAGCGTCATTGGTCGACAGGCAGCGCTGTTCTTTGGAGGTGCTACTCAGAGGAGTGTGCGAAGAAACATGGATTCCTATTCCTTTTTTATTGCGTGTCCGCCGAACTGATTGCGTAAGGCCGATAATAGTTTGTCAGAGAAAGAATCAGAATCGCGTGACCTTAGCCGTTGCAGCAGCGCAAGGGTGATGACCGGAGCCGCGACATCGAGGTCGATTGCCTCCGCTACAGTCCAGCGTCCTTCGCCTGAATCGGGTACGTACGGTGCAATGCCGTCGAGGTCCGGGTTCTCGGCCAGTGCGGAAGCCGCCAGGTCAAGCAGCCACGACTGAATCACGCTCCCGTGCCGCCATATTTCCGTCACCTGATGCAGATCCAGGCTGAACGCTTCCTTATGGCGCATGATGGCAAAACCTTCACTATAGGCCTGCATCAAACCGTACTCGATGCCGTTGTGAATCATTTTTGTGAAATGCCCCGAACCTGTCGGACCGACATGGCCCCACCCTTTGTCCGATGCGGGCGCCAGTGCTTCGAAGATGGGCCGCAGCCGTGCCACCACCTCGCCTTCCCCGCCGACCATGATACTGTAGCCGTTCTGGCGGCCCCATACGCCGCCGCTGGTGCCGACATCGACATAGTGCAAGCCGCTCTCCCGCAGGGCGTGAGCCCGCCGCTGCGTGTCCTTGTAGTTGGAGTTGCCTCCATCAATGATGACATCGTCGCGCCCGAGCAGCGGCAACAGCGCAGTAAGGGTTTCATCCACAGGATCACCCGCAGGAATCATCAGCCAGATGATACGAGGGGCTTTCAGCTTGCCCACCACATCCCCGAGCGATACAGCGGGTCTGAGGCCTTTTTCGGTTAATTGCTTGATCGTTTCCTGGCTGCGTGCGTATCCGATGACGCTATGGCCAGCCTGGATCAGCCGTAGCGACATCGATCCACCCATCCGGCCCAATCCAATCATTCCGAGTTCCATTGTTTCTCCCTCCAGCAATATCGCCTGTCATGCATTAAAGTGATCAGCCACCAGATTAGTCCGTTTTTTCTTCAATGTATCGAGCAGCTTGTCGTATGACTTGGCGAAGGCGATTACTCCATCATCCTGCAATTTTTTGGCAACCGCATTGAAATCGATTCCCAGGGTTTGCAGCCGGGCAAAGTCTGCTTCCGCTTGCGGCAGGTTTTCCTGTACAGATTCGCGTGCCTTGCCATGATCGCGAAATGCGTCCAGGGTTTTGAGTGGGATCGTATTGACAGTATCCGGACCAATCAACTCCTCCACATACAGCACATCGGAATAGGCAGGGTTCTTCGTGCTCGTGCTGCCCCACAATGGGCGCTGGACAGGAGCGCTTTTTTCGCGCCAAGGGGAAAATGACTTACCATGGAATATCTGGCGGAAGCGACGGTATGCGAGCTTGGCATTGGCAATGGCAATTTTTCCCCGCAGAGCAAGCGCTTCAGGTGTGCCCACTTTTTCGAGGAGGGGATCGACCGCGCTGTCAACCCGGCTGACAAAAAATGATGCCACAGAGACGGGCCATTTCTTGATTCCCCCGGGGGATAAAGAGTCGCGACGTTCAAGCCCTGCCATGTACGCACGCGCAACGGCTTCGTAGTGCGCGATCGAGAACATCAGGGTGATGTTGACATTGATGCCTTCGCAGGTCAGTTGCTCGATGGCGGGAATACCTTCGGGCGTGGCCGGAATCTTGATCATCAGATTGGGGCGTTCGACCGCTTGCCAAAGCCTTCGCGCTTCCGTAATGCTCCCCGCGGTATCGTGCGCGAGGTGCGGCGAGACCTCAAGGCTGACATAGCCGTCTGCTTCGCTGGTTTGATCGTACATCGGCCGCAGCACATCCGCCGCCATGCGGATGTCTGTCACAGCCAACGCCTCGAACAGCGCTTTCTCGGTTTGCTTGTCATCCTTTTGCAGCAGTGTGCGCAGCGCGTCGTCATAGGTGTTTCCGCTTCCGATCGCCTGCTCGAATATGCTGGGATTGCTGGTCACGCCGCTCAGCTTGTCCTCGGTGACCATACGCTGCAATTTTCCCGTGCTGATAAGGTCGCGGCTGATAAAGTCCAGCCACACCGATTGACCGCACTGAGATAACTGTTCCAACGGATTCATGATTATCCTCCTATGATGAAGTCATTGTTCAGGCTGCTTGCCGGTTGAACCGGGATGCGTAATGAAACCAGGATAGCGGGGCGAGGCAGGGAACGAGTGTCCTGTCGATCAGGTAGTTTGCGCTCCCACAAGTATATAAGTAAAGCACATTTGCCATTTAATGCCATTGTTGACTTCCATTGGGAGGTTGCAATTCCCCAAAGCTTTCATGGTTTTATTCGTGCATACGGCTCCATATGACATGTGTTTTGCATGAATGCTGATGAATTTCCATCCTTTCCACAGGCGCCGTCCTTGCGAGTTTCAGGACGTCAAGGGGCTGATCAGGTTCAATTCGGGCCGATGACACGCCGGACTTGAGGCGAAACCTCGTTTGCTACCCCAAAGGCAAGGTGCTGCCAGCCGCTGCCGCTCAGGGCCGGAAGCTGTTTTTCCAGGCACGGAGGGCGGAGAATACGCTTGTGCGATCTGTCAATTGCTTGCCCGCATACTGGCTGGCAGTGCGAATGACTCCGGGCTCACCGCAGCGGAGAAACGGATTGATCATCTTTTCCATCCCGATAGTGGAAGGCAAGGAGGGAAGATTTCGCTCCCGCAATCGTTCGACCGCCACCTCACGCTGGATCAGTATCTGATTGTCTGGCTCGACGAGCCGGGCAAAACGAATATTGTCGAGAGTATATTCGTGCCCGCAATAAACCTGTGTTCCATTGGGCAAGTCGGCCAGTTTGTCGAGCGAGGTGACCATTTGCTCAGGGGTCCCCTCGAACAGGCGTCCGCAGCCACCTGAAAAAAGCGTGTCGCCACAAAACACCAGGTTTGCGCCATAATAAGCGATATGTCCCGCGGTATGGCCCGGAATGTCGAGGACCTTCAGACTCAGTGCGAAAAGGGGAATATGGACATAGCCTTCTTCATTTTCCGCATCGTCACTTTCCCTGAGGAGGTGCGTAATCGCGGGAATCGGCTCATTGCCTGGCCCGTAGACGGGTGCCTTGAATTCTCGCATCAATCCAAGGTTTCCCCCCACGTGGTCATGGTGGTGATGGGTAACAAGTACGGCGACGAGTCGCAGTTTTTCCCGCTTCAGGTAATCCAGCACGGGCGCGGCATCACCGGGATCCACTACTGCGGCATGGGCGAGATCGCGGATTACCCAGATATAATTGTCAATGAATGCGCGAACGGCAACGATGTGGGAAGTCGTCATGATCAAGGGCATCGTCAAGTTGAAGGGAAGCCCGGTCGTCCATAAATTCGTGGACGAATCGGACGAGGAGCAGGAAAAGGGGCTCCCCGCACAGATAGCTGGCCAGAAATCCGCGTGCGTTTCCGGCGTGGAGCCTGGGCAACGTTGGGTCTTATTTGATATTTATTATAGTATGCTGACAAAGAGCAGACACGAGTGGTTTGAAACGTGCCTTGGCCAATACCTGCTGGAACGGGAGCAAGCCTATTTCGACAGGGCAGTAGCAGACATCTTTGGCTACAATGCCATGCAGATCGGATTTCCCCAATATGACTTTCTGCGCGACAACCGGATGGCGCTGCAGTTTTGCGCAGGGACCGAGAAGGGTGTTGCAGTGCTGGCCACCCCCGATTTTCTGCCCATCGAAACAAACAGTATCGATCTGGTCCTGATGCCGCACGTGCTTGAATTCGAATCAAACCCCCATCAGATCCTGCGGGAAGTGCAGCGTATTCTCATGCCCGAGGGACACGTCATTATTTGCGGTTTCAATCCCCGGAGCCTGTGGGGTGTGCGCGGACTGTTCGGTTCCCCCAGCGGCATTTTTCCCTGGCATGGCAACTTTATCGCCGTGCCACGCCTCAAGGACTGGCTGACTTTGCTGGATTTTGAAATCACCGAAGATCGGTTGTGCTGTTACGTCCCGCCGTTCAGCCAGGAAAAGTGGTTGAAGCGCTTCGGTTTCATGGAGAGGGTGGGAGACCGTTGGTGGCCTTTTTCCGGCGGCGTCTATTTTTT
>CAYXQR010000033.1:0-9153 GCA_964466955.1 uncultured Nitrosospira sp. | reverse complement strand
GCAGAGGCAGAGGTAGAGGCAGAGATAGAAGCGGAAGCCGCAGGCTGCTCCCCCTCGCCGGCAGGCTTCTCTCCGCCATTGCTGCGAAACACATACGTGCCGGATTTCTCATCCCGGCCGATTTCGAGAAGGCCGCGCCCGCTGGCTTCCTCCAGCAGGTTGCCGAATGCGCGGAAACCGTAATAGGACTCGTTGAAATCGGGCTTGCGGCGCTTGATGGCCTGCTTCAGGGTCGAAGCCCATATCTTGCCGCTGTCTCCCCGCTCCGATACCAGCGCTTCAAAGGTTTCCACGGTCAGCGCGATGGCGCGGCTTTTGCGTTTTTCCTGATCGGCCCTGGATGCTGCATCCGTCCCGGAGGAGGGCCGCGCCGCGGTTTGCGTTTCCGGCGTGCTCCGCTTCGCCTGGCGCTCGCTTTCCCGCACCAGATCGTCATAAAAAATGAATTCGTCGCAGTTGGCGATCAGCAGGTCGGAAGTGGACTGCTTGACCCCCACGCCGATCACCTGCTTGTCGTTCTCGCGCAGCTTGGAGACCAGCGGAGAGAAATCCGAATCCCCGCTGATGATGACGAACGTATCGATGTGCGATTTCGTGTAGCAGAGGTCGAGCGCGTCCACCACCAGGCGGATGTCCGCCGAGTTCTTGCCCGACTGGCGCACGTGCGGAATCTCGATCAGCTCGAAATTGGCCTCGTGCATCGTCTCCTTGTAGGCCTTGTAGCGATCCCAGTCGCAATAGGCTTTCTTGATGACGATGCTGCCTTTGAGCAACAGACGTTCGAGCACGCGGGCGATATCAAATCTGTCGTACCGGGCATCGCGCACGCCGAGGGCAACGTTCTCGAAATCGCAGAATACCGCCATGCTGACGGTTTCGTTGGATGAGGCCATGTTGTTATTCGTTTTCCTTACAAAGGGATTAGTCGGAACGGCCTGACGGCCAGGCGGCAGGAGGTTCGAGCCGCATGGAACCGGCCGGAACCGGATGCGCAGGCAAAATGGGATCGTTAAGCAGCGACAGCCACAGGCGCCTCCCTCTCCCGGACAGACCGGCAACGCCAACGCACCTGCAAGCTGTTTTTCGCTGCTCAAACTATAGCAAACCGGCACGCTTCTGTCCGATGTGCGTCGCTGTCTTGCTCATTCCAGATGCTTCCTGAAGTGCGGATGCTGCACTATGATTATTTTAATATCCGTTTGATATAAAATGCATGTGGCCGACCCCGACCCATGACTGACGAAGAAGAAAAATCACTTGTCTGGATCGGGAGCAGCAAGAAAGATCTGATGGTGTTCCCGGCCAGGGTACGCATATTTTTCCGTCACCCCTGGATTTCGCGCCAGCACGGTAATCGCGACGGTGGCTTAAAATACTCAAGGGTTTCAGTGCTGGGTGGTGGGGTGGCTGGAAGTAGTCGAAGACGATGCGGGTGGGACTTATGGTGCTGTTTATACTGTGAAATTCGAGGAAGCCGTGTTCGGCCTGCACTGCTTCGAGAAGAAAAGCAAGAGCGGAATCACAACGCCGAAGAAGGACATGGATACTACCGAACCAGACTGAAGGCGGCCGAGGCACTTCCAAAGGAGTTGCGACATGAGAAAGCAAAAGCGCATCGTTGAAGGCATTGAGACTGAAACCAGTTCCGGCAGCAATTTTGCCGATCTGGTTTGCCGAATGCCGAAACTCAAAATCAAGTCTGGTCTGGTGATCGAAATCATCCAGGCTGTGCGTAAACTTGACCTGACTCAGAAAGAGGCCAGCTGTCGGATGGGCATTCCGCAACCTCAAGTATCTGCGCTATTGCGCGGCGACTTCACCGGCTGTCCGAGCGTAAGCTGATGGACTGCCTGAATCGCCTGGGGTATGACATCGAAATCAAGGTGAAGCCTGCAACTGAACCAGCCGGTCATTTGACGCTGGCTATCGCTTAACGGTCCCGGTGAACAGGTTGTGGCATTGGGAGCAAGACCTTGCCCCGGCCGGGGGATCAACACACGCAGGATCCCGCATCCTCAGCCACTCTGGCCTGACATTGTCTGTCAGATCAAATCTAGGGCCTGTTAACGCTTGTTTCGCACTCGCGTTGCTGCGCAGAAAAGCGTGAAGGCAAGGCGCGAAGCGCGGAGCATAGCAGGTCTATGGTCAAGCTTTGCAACGCCGCCTCCGCGTTTTTCTGCGCGCAACCCGGTGGGACGGGACGGAATTTCATCCAATCCATCGTTACTCGCCGTTTACAGAGCTCGCTCTGCTGCACGGCTCGCGCCTCGTTCTGGATGAAATCCGTTACCGTCGCGAGCGCGAAACAAGCGTTAACAGGCCCTAGATCTCGTAATCCGCTGTCAGCATTTCGAGCAGATGCCCTCCTGGGTCACGGAAGTAGACACCGCGCCCGCCGTAGAGATGATTGATACTCATGTTTTCCGGCTCGAAGGGCCCGCTTCCGTAGGGAATATTCTCCCTTTTCAAGCGCGCGAATATCTCGTCGAACTCCTGCTCCGCCACCTTGAAGGCGTAGTGCTGGGTGTCGAATTTCTCCCGCGTGTCGAAATCCAGGGATAATGTATCGTTCACCCTCACAACAATGAAGCGCGAGAATTCCCCCGCCTGCTCGAAACCGAATAATCTCGAATAGAATGCCGCGGATTCAACCTTGTCATGCGCCGGCACGATGGTGTGATTAAGTGTAATTGCCAAGATGCATCCCCGACGGTGGAAGAAATTCTCACCTTACCTTCAAGCCGTTCAGGTATCAAGCATCCCGGTAGACGACAGTTCGGACGTTGAACTGAACCTTGCGCTTCGCGCCTTGCCCTCACGCTTTTCTGCGCAGCAGCGCGACCGTAAAACACGTGTTGACAGGCCCTAGAAAGAGACCGGGCTCGATGTCAACCGTATTGATCCGCTTGCGTTGACTTTCTTGGTATCATGCTCGTGCGCAGAACTGTTTTTTTCCGCGGTTCTGCCGGAAAAAAAAACAATATGGTCCTGCTCTTCATCCCATGATGAGCACTTGCAAGAGGAGACGCAAATGGCTGGAAAATTCGAGCTTTACAAGGATAAAGCGGGTGAATTCAGGTTCAGGCTGAAAGCCGGCAATGGCCAGATCATTCTCGCCAGCGAGGGATACAAGGCAAAGAGCGGATGCATCAACGGGATCGAGTCGGTCAAAAAGAACGCTCCCGATGATGCCCGCTATGAACGCAAAAAAACGGAAAGCGGAAAATTCCGCTTCAATCTCAAGTCCGGAAATAACCAGATAATCGGGACCAGCGAGTCTTATGAGACGGAATCGTCACGAGACAACGGTATCGATTCGGTCAAACGGAACGCGCCCGATGCCATTGTCGTCGACACCGTATCGGCGACCGAAAAAACGGCCGATACCGGATCGCCCGATACCGCAACCTGAAAACGGGAAAACGGTAGCGCCTTCATGCAAGGTCGTTCTGTTTTTCATAGCTTTCCGCGAATGCCGGGGCACCGCGAAAGATACGCCGCACTTTTTCTCCAGTCTGGACTCCCGGCCGGAACCAGGGCTTCATGGCCTCCTCTCCCGGTCGATCCTGTGGCTGCGTGATATGGCCCGAGACAGCCAGATTCCGCCCATCATCGCAAATGCGAAGCCCAGCAGGCCGAAGAAAGGGTATCCCCACAGCGTGGGGCCGGTGGAAAACGCCATGACAATGGCAGAACCAACGATAAGGGCAGCCACCACGGTCCCCCCCACCAAACGGTTTGCGGCGCTATCCAGCTGATCCCCCAGCCGCCTGAGATGGGGCACTTCTATATGAATATCCACCCGGCCACGCTTTGCCGCGCGCAGCAACCGGGAAAGATCGCGGGGTACATCCGCCATCAGATCGACAATTTCGGATATCGTCCGCCAACCCCTCCGAGCCAATGCCGACGGAGCATAGTGCGTGTTGAGCGCATCGCGCAGCAGAGGCAGCGCTTCCCCGGCGATATTCAGATCCGGATCGAGCTCGCGTCCCATGCCCTCAAGTGAAATGAAAGCCTTGAAGAACAACGCAAGATCGGCTGGCAGATGCAACCGGTATCCTCGCAGAATGGATACCAGCTCGGTAAGTATGGCGCCCAGCTTGAGCTGCTTCAGCGGCACCCCCAGATACTGGTCGACGAAAGCCTGGATTTCCGCTTCCAGCAGGTCTTCGTTCACTTCGCTGTCACCCGTCCAGTCGAGGAGCACGTCCGCCACTCCCGCTGGATTCTGCTGCACGAGGCCCAGCAGGAAATGGATCAGCTCCCCCCGCCGTTCCTCGGAAAGCCGGCCGGTCATGCCGAAGTCGATGAAGGCGATACGGTTCCCCGGCAGATAGAATACATTGCCGGGATGAGGATCGGCATGAAACAGTCCATCCACCGCGATCATCTTGATGACTGCCGCAACCCCGCGCCGCGCAAGTATCTTTCGGTCCAGGCCGGCCCGGTCGACCGCCGCGAGATCGCGCCCGGGAATGCCGTCGATATATTCCTGCACGCAGACGCGCTCGCCGGTCCATTGCCAGTAGACTTTGGGAATGACAATGATCGGCACACTCGCTGCCGGTCGGGCAGTGATCACCTGGGAGGAATCGCTGGACGCCTCAGCCTCGATCTCGGGACCGGTATATCCGGCAAAATTTACCGCGATTCGTTCCGCATGGCGGCATTCGCCAGCGAAGTCGAGTTCCAGCCGCAGCGAGCGGGTGACCTGACCCACGACTTCCCGCCAGCGGAAATGCCGCAATTCGGAGTTCCCTGCTTCCAGTACTTCTGCCAGCCTTCCCAGCCAGCGCAAGTCGGCTTCGATGACTGCACGGATCCCGGGCCTGCGAACTTTGACTACCACCTCGCTGCCGTCCGCCAGGCGAGCGCGATGAACCTGAGCGATGGAGCCTGTCGCGAAAGGTTGTGGATTGAATGCGGCAAACACCTCTTCGGGTGGCGCCCCCAGGTCTTCGATCAACTGCTTGCGGACTTCAGCGTAGGCTGAAGCGGGACTGCTATCCTGCAGCTTGCTGAACTCGGCAATCCACTCGGGATCGAAAAGGTCTATACGGGTCGCCAGGATCTGGCCAAGCTTGATGAAGGTCGGCCCCATTTCCTCGAGGGCGCGCCGGACCCGGGCATGAGGTTCGAGCTGGATCAGTTCCGCGGCTTCATCCCAGTGCAGCGCCCGCCCCGCCCGCTCGAGCGTGCTGGCCAGCCCGAGTCTGCGTACGATATCCCCAAATCCATGACGAATCAGAATCGACACGATCTCGTGCAACCGTCCAAGATCGCGCGCCGCCATCAAAGCCTGCCAGAGCATCTCCTGTCCTTCAGAACCAGTGCTTCATGAATACGCCAATCCCCCAATCCTCTTCTGACCTGAAAAACAACCGGCAAGGAGCCAGGCAAGCCTGTCCGCCGTTGATCTCTTCCATCTATTCGCGGGCCAGTCTGGGGAGATTATCGTATAGCCATGCCACCAGTGCCTGGGCATTTGCGCCATGGTGTATTTCCCGATGACAGTTGGGGCAAAGCGCAACCGCGTTGGACACGGTATCCGCCCCCCCTTCCATCAGTTGGCGCATATAATGCAGTTCGAGGTAGGGCAACCCGTCAACACCACTGAAGGGCGCCGGCCTTTCGCAGCCTTCGCACCTTCCCGCGGCCTGCTGCAAAACCCAGGCCTTGACGATCGCGTTCTGCGAGAATCGGGTGACCGCGATTCGCTTTCGCGCAGGGTTGATATCGCCATCCGGCTTGGCTAAGTCTTTTTGTCGAATGCCCTCACGTACTGCAATCTCGAACGCAACCACGGGCGGACTTCTATGCCCTTCGACTTTTGCCAGCAGCTTCTCGATCCGGACTGCATCCTCCTTGTCCAGATCGTCAGCAGGCTTGAAACCGGTCAGCCAGTTGCGGCCCTGGAGCGCCAGCACATAGGAAATGTGCTGCATCTGGTTCTCGACCGCCTTCTCGCTTCGGCCGAAGTGTTCCGCAAGTTTTCTCGAATATAGTTTGGTGACGAGAAGCTGGCCGTCGCGTTCACCGCGCTGCATCTCGACATAAGCCACCACCGCAGCTTCCAGTTCGTCCTCGCGGCGTACGTCATTCCTGCGATACTTGCTGCTCATGCCAGCTACATAGACCATAACCAAAATTCCACCGATTGCAGGTCACAGCTCCGCCTGATAAAAACAGGCGCCTGGAAATGCTTCCAATAAAATATTCACCAATCCGCTTGACGGCCATGACTGCATGTTCCATGCATCGGACAAGTGCGGGAAGCAGTATGTTACCTAACTTGAACAGAGACCGTAACCCCATCAGGTGTCCAGGCAAAAAGCCAGGGCAAGATTGTTCCTCATGAACAGCCGCAGTCGGATAATCGGTTCGGTAACGCACGGAACGCATGGGCTTGCTATTTTTAAAATTTAATTCGCCGCTTCCATCTGCAAAGGAAAGAACTCGAAACAGGCAGACAGGATTTGGGCGGGCAAAAGAATTTTGCGATCCATTCATTGTGGCATTCTATCTGGGAGGTGATACATGAAAACGTATGAGAAACCCGCGTCTCTATTTGTTGTTCTGTCCACGCTTGCACTGGCTTTGACTCTTGGCTGGGGTAATAGTGTTCGGGCTGAAGATCCGAGTGCAGCGGCCGAGTCTAATGCTCCATCCATGGCGGCCGGCAAGAAAAACCTGCCTTGCGGCGGACCTAGTGCGATCAAATGCGCGGGCGGCATGACCTGCCTTGATGACCCATCCGATAACTGCGACCCAACCAAAGATGGCCTGAATTGCCCAGGCACTTGCGTGGCAGGCTCGGGTGAGAAATCAAGCGTCAAGCAACCCTGCGGCGGGCCCAGCAGGATACAGTGTACGGGCGGCATGATTTGCATCGATGATCCGTCGGATAAATGCGATCCAACCAAAGATGGACTGGACTGCATCGGCATGTGTATTACCAAGCCGTGACGCAAGCAGGCAAATCACCCTCTATGTTTCTTCGTACCGGATCGGCCTGCGCCAAGGCTGATCCTACCCTACTCCCCTGAAAATCGGTGTCACGATGGGCAGATGACATGGGTGGGTGGCGAAGGGGCCGCTCCCAGACATCGTGGAGAAAACCATTGCCTGGCTCGAGGCCTCAGCATAGCCCCTGCAGGATCATAACCCCGCCGAACCAATTCCAGTTGCGCTGCCTCGAAATGAAAGGGGCCGATGTTTCCGCGCGGACGGCGCGCAAACATCGGCCGATTGATTGAGTGGTCAGTTCTGAATTCTGAGTGTTGCAATCAGATCAGTATTATTCTTTCCGCCCGTCCTTCGACAGAAAATACCAAAGGGCTACGGCACCTATACCTGCTACGAGAATCGCCATTTCCATGATAACCCCCTTTCAGGATTGAGATGATAAGAATATGACCAAATGTCGATCAGGTCCCCGTCGTATTGCGGATTACCGATCGGCAAGCACCTCCAGATACAAAACAATCACACACGGACGGAAATACAGCCATCCGCAGAAATTCGACCGCGACTATAAAAAAAAATTCCCGGTTCTCACGAAAATTTTACAAAAAAATGACCTCGATTATGATTCTCATCTTCTGACAGTGAAAAGTGGACCGAGTGGGTTTAGATTATTTGCGCCTGGATGAGCTTTCCCGCGCATCCTGACAGAGCAGGGACAGATATTGGGGGCGATAAATTCTGGACGTAGCTCCGCTCCTAAAAATCCTCCTCTCTTCTTGGCAAGCGGAACAATATTCCTATATGGTGTAAATCATGCAGCAGCCGGTTCATTAAATCAGATCAAGAGGAGGAATAAAGTGGCAGCAACCCGAACCTATAAAATCATCTTCGCCAATAATCGGGGATCGTTTGCGGTAAACGCGCTCGCCCTTGCCTGTGACGGTTCATGGCGAGATGCGGTGGAGCGCTACAACGGTAAGCATGATCTTGCGTTTATCGACGTTGGAGAAGAAAACGTGTCACACCTTCTGGAAATGCTGGAGCAGGACGACAATGTTCTCTCCTACTTATGTACTGATCATTGAACTGCGCTGGCCGCATGGATCAGTCGCAGATAAAACGCCAGCTGAGCGTATGGGCGAACGGATTGATGTTACGCGGGTATGCGAGGACGTTGCTGAAGTCTGCAGGCTGGATAGAAACACCCGCTGAGTCTAAACACCTAGACAGTGTTCCAAAGGGATTCAATCCTCGGATCGGGAAAAGACAATGAGAGCGAATTAAAACAGGATCGTGTTACTCACACACTCAGCCACCCAACGCCAGATTGTTGTATTCATACAAATTCAACCTGCATTTCGGAGAACTGATGGCGTCCCCAGGGGGATTCGAACCCCCGTACTCACCGTGAAAGGGTGATGTCCTAGGCCTCTAGACGATGGGGACCAGAGAACTTTTTGAAACCGATTGCCGTCAGTTTGCGATATTGCCAGAAACTGGTGGAGGTAAGCGGGATCGAACCGCTGACCTCTTGCATGCCATGCAAGCGCTCTCCCAGCTGAGCTATACCCCCGGCAAAAGAAGGCGAATTATACTGAGCGCCACTTTTCCCGTCAATGTAAAGCCGCAGTCTACTGCTTATCAATCCGTTAACCCGATATCAGTCAGTCAGGAAAACCTGACAGCCGATCATCCATGCGCTTCAATGTCTCTTCCCTGCCCAGCAGTTCCAGCACGGCGTTGATCGAAGGCGTCTGGGCTTCGCCTGTAACCATCACGCGCAGCGGCATCGCCACCCTGGGGAGCTTCATGCCGTGACCCACGGCGGCCGCCTTGATGGCCTCGTGCAGCGCATGGCTTTCCCACTCGATGGTCGCAAGCTTCTGCCTGAGGCCGAGAAGAGCCGGCTTCACCTCGGCGTTGAAATGCTGTGCCTTCAGCTCTTCCGCAGGCTCCAGGGGACGGAAGAAATACACTGCCGCGTCCGCCAGTTCCGCCACGGTACTGACGCGCTCCTTGAGCAGATTCACTACCTTCGCCAGTTCCGGCGCACCGGGCGCATCGGCATCGCAGCTGTTCGTGGCAAGATAGGGTTTTACCAGCTCCGCTAAACGTGCGTCGTCTGCTGCTTTAAGGTACTGCTGGTTGAGCCACTGCAGCTTTTCAGGATTGAACCTGGCGGGC
>CAYXQR010000032.1:0-14850 GCA_964466955.1 uncultured Nitrosospira sp. | reverse complement strand
CTTGTACAATACCTAGCACAACGTGTGCTCGTTGCGGGCAGCACCCGATTTAGCGTACATGGCTGACCGCCCATTCCCCCAACCAAGCCTCTACGGTCGGAATTGTGAGCATCTACTTGCGTTGCTAGACCTTGTTAATCTGGTGCTGTTGAGAGGAGCCGAACCTCCGGCCTATTGATTACGAATAAGACGGAGGATTTTTGGGTAGCTTTTAGCTAAAACCCGAGGAGGTTGATTTTGCCCCTCGATTCCTACTATAAAGCTATTAGGTTCAAAAAACAAAAACCAAAACTCTATAAGCCTTTGATTTATTGGTGGGTCGTGAGCGGCTCGAACGCTCGACCTACGGATTAAGAGTCCGCTGCTCTACCAACTGAGCTAACGACCCGGATTGAACGAACCGGAATTTTCCAGCCAGATGAGACAACGAGTAAGACTTTGCGCCTCTATCTGACCATCCTCAATCCTACCATATCCGTACCCTGATTCGAAAGAGATAACGCTGTTGACACCCCTCAACAACGGAACTGCCAGCTCAATTTCTGCCAGGCTTTAATCTGAGCGTACGGTTCGCCAGGGAGATCAGTCTGCTCGCATACACGCTTCCAGATATGACCGCATGCGCCGCCAGTGGGAACCTTCCCAGAAAATGCGCTGACAGACATCGCAGGTGCTGAAGCGGGCGAAGCGTTCGCGCACGGAAGGCGGAAGCCGCGACAGCACCTCTGCTTTTTCGACGGATCGCAAAGCAGCGTTACACTCCAGGCACAACGTGAATGGGCGCGCGCTGCGGGCCAGATCCAGCCGCTCAAATATCTCGCACAATTGCTGCGGAGGCTTCAGCGTGTGGATATAGCAACCGTGCGTGATGGAACGGCGCTTGAGCAGTTCCCGATCCCGGGTGAGGACGGTGCGGCCCTCGCGGGCGATTGCTTCTATCTCGTCATCCTGGTAATGATTGTCGTACCATGTATCGAAACCGGTCATGCGCAGCAGGTGCGCCAGTCCGCCGAGGTGCGCATCCGCGACAAAACGGATCACCCGCAGCGGGTGTTCGCGTATTCGCAGCAGGGGAGTAACGTCGACCATCTCGAATTTTGGAAAGACCGCCACGCGGTCACCCTCTTCCAGAATCCGATCGAAACCCACTGACATGCCATTCACCAGCACCAGCTCGACCTCGGTATGGGGTATGCCAAGCGCTTCGATCATATGCTTCGTGGTCGCTGCCCGCGCGCATGAGCAGGCAAATTCATGGCCGCGCCGTTCGGGTACGAGGAAATCGTTCAGTTCCTCATAGAAACGAAAGGTCGCCGTTACCATTCGGAGGATATTGGGAGTGTTCGGGCACAAAAGGCGCCTGCCCGGAAATGGGCCACTGAGGAAGATTACAAAGGGTATTTCCCGGTAAGCACCCATGCTTCGGTTGCAAGGCGCAGGGAGGTGCTCAAATACTCCATGCGCACCCCCATCTGGTCGGAAGCAGTGATGATACCGGTCGGCGGTTTATCGCACGACGGCGTATCAGCGCATCGATACCGATACCCTGCTGCTTCAGTTTTTCCATCCGGCTTTCCAGATTGGATTCCCATATGCCGAAGTAGAGAATCTGACCCGCGTTTTCAGCCGAAAATATTCCGGTCCCGCCTGCCTGTATCAGTTCCAGGTAAGGTGGACGCGCCCTCGAATACGCAGCGACAGCTTTGATATTCTCTGACCGCCGGGTGACAGGAGCTTCGATACAAAGCACGTTGTCGGTTGGTTCCGTGAATTTCACGCCAAGCAGGTTCGAATAGTGCTCGACCGCCTGCTCAAAAATTGCGTACCACGATTCCTATATGGTAGTAAGGGGCTCTCAGCATCTCGGGAATTTTCCTTTTCAAAAAATCCCTTTATCATCGGGTAATGCGAGCTGCACCGTTCGAGGCGTATGTCGCGACACGTATACGGCTACCTTATACAGCCACCTGTATGCCGGCTTTATTTAGATGTAGGCTATCTGTATGAGTACGTCAAGACAGACTGTTTTCAGGCGAAGTTAAAAGCATGCTTGCGGTTCACCAGCACTTCCATAGAATGATATCCTTGATCAATCCCTGTTTGCGTTTATGTTGAAGTTTCACTGGCTCGTTTTTGCGGCGGCATGCATCGCGGCCACGTCTGCCATTGCCACGCCCTTGCACGAGGCGGTAAGAAGGGGTGACGAAGCTGCGGTGCAGCGTTTACTCTCAATCCCGTCCGGACCTTCGCTGAGGGAAGCGCGTGACGGCGCAGGCCGAACTCCACTGCTGCTGGCCACCGAACTGAACCGCGTAGCCATTGCGCGCGCGCTGATCGATGCGGGTGCAAACGTAAATGCGAAGGACGGAAAGCAGGACAGTCCTTATCTGCTGGCCGGAGCCAAGGGAAAACTGGCCATCCTCGAAATGACGCTCGCGCATGGCGCCGATGTATACAGCACCAACCGTTACGGCGGCACCGCGCTGATTCCCGCGGCGGAGCGTGGTCACGTTGAGGCTGTACGCAGGCTCATCGCCGCCGGGGTGGACGTAAATCACGTCAACCGCCTGGGCTGGACTGCGCTTCTGGAAACGATCATGCTTTCCGATGGCGGACCGGCTCATCAGAAAATCGTGCGCCTGCTGATAGATGCGGGCGCCGATGTGAACCTCCCCGACCGCGACGGAATCACTCCGTTGCAGCATGCGAAACAGCGCGGCTTTGGCGTGATCGCGCAGGCACTTCGTGCCGCGGGGGCGCGCTGAACCGGGAACGGAGGTCACTACACGGAAATCGCCATGCTCAACCACGAACAGCTGCTGCGTGAGGCCGTGCGCCTTGCAAAAATCAACCTGGACGAGGGCGGCCGCCCCTTCGGCGCAGTGCTGGCGATGAAAGGCGAGATTATCGCCACCGGCGTGAACGATGTGAACCGCAGCCACGACCCGACCACGCACGCGGAAATGGAAGCCGTGCGTACGGCCAGCCGGCATCTTAACCAGCCGGATCTGAGAGGCAGCGTGATGTATGCAAGCGGCCATCCGTGCCCGATGTGCCTGGCGGCCATGGTCATGGCCGGCGTGGACGCGGTTTATTATGCATTCGACAACGAGGAAGCGGAGCCTTACGGCTTTTCCAGCAAAACAACCTACCAAACGCTGCGGCTGCCCCTTGTTCCGCCACCCTTGCCGCTCACGCGGATCGACATCGGCCTGACGGCGGCGGAATTATATGGATAGACGACAACGCGCAAAAGAACCAGGTGCAGACATGCCGAAGGACAACCGATGCCCTGTTCATTCCGCTTCGCCACTTCGCACCCGCCGATGGTCGCCCGAAATTGTTACAGATCGCGGCTCGGCTGGTATCCTGTAGGTGAGCTTACAGTTGCGCCGATAGCATATAATCACGACATATCTCCCATTGCTTGATTATCCGGAACACTAAAAATAACAAGGCCACAAGGGCGGCTTCACCAACTGAAGTGTGCCCGCGTGGAAAGCAGGAAAGGAAAAAAGAACCATGCGCTTAACTCGATTTCGGGTCACAAATTTTCGGTCTGTAGAGAACAGCGGCTGGGTGGACGTGGATGACGTGACGGCCCTGATCGGCGTGAACGAATCCGGGAAGACCAACCTTCTCGTACCGCTCTGGAAGCTGAATCCCGCCATGGGCGGAGAGATCCAGCCAACCTCGGATTATCCGAAAAGGAATTTCGGTGCAATAAGACGGGCACCGCAGGACTACTGCTTCATCACGGCGGAGTTCGAAACAGGTTCGCTCGCAAGCGAACTTGCCAAAAAGGCAGGCATTTCGGCGGAAGAAGGCTCTCTTGTATCCGTGAAACGATACTTCAACGGCGACTACGCCGTTTCCTTTCCCCTGCGCCAGGGAAGCGTCGACCTGGATGTTTCCCAGGTAAAGGAACTGATCGCCACTGCGAGCAGCAACGTTGCCGATGCGGCGCCATCCAGGCAGGATGAGAAATTGAAAGAAGCCGTTCTCGCAAGGCTGCGTGAAATGACCGAAAGCATGGCGGAACCGACTCTTTCCGCCGCTCGCGCATCCGCTTTCAGGCGGGACATGCAATCGACGATCCAGGGGCGCGATAAAGGTACTTCGTCCGTCTACGGCCCAGTCACCGATCTGCTGGAGGCAATGGACTCGCTCAACTGCGAGGTGATTCGATCCTCGGGCGAAAGTAAGAACGTCCTGGTGGACATGGTGGTCGAGGCGCTGCCAAAATTCGTTTACTACTCCGAATTCGGAAACCTCGACTCGGAGATATATCTTCCCCATGTGGTGCAGAATCTTCAACGCACGGATCTCGGTCCGAAGGAAGCGGCCAAGGTTCGAACTCTGCGCCTCCTGTTCAAGTTCGTGCGGCTCGAACCGAGCGAAATCCTGGAACTTGGCGAGGATTTCGGCGATTCGCACAGCGATGAGCATGAACCCACGGCCGATGAAATCCGGGAAACGGGCCTGAAAAAACGGGAGCGTTCGATATTGCTCCAGTCCGCGAGCGCCATCCTGACAGAAAAGTTCAGGAACTGGTGGAAGCAGGGAGACTACAAATTCCGCTTCGAGGCGGATGGAAACCATTTCCGCATCTGGGTTTCGGATGACCGCCGCCCGGAGGAGGTCGAGCTTGAAAACAGAAGCACCGGCTTGCAGTGGTTCCTGAGTTTTTATCTCGTCTTCCTCGTGGAAAGCGAAGGCAAGCACCAGAATGCAATCCTGCTGCTGGACGAGCCCGGATTGTCCCTGCACCCGCTGGCGCAAAGGAATCTCGCTGCTTTCTTCGAAAGCCTTTCGAGTTTCAACAGGATTCTTTACACAACCCACTCGCCGTTCCTGATTGGAGCGGGGCAATTGGGGCGCGCGCGGAAGGTCTATGTATCCGAAAACGGCACAACCAAAGCGACGCCGGATCTTCGGCAGATGGACAAGGATGCGGGGCAGGAAGGCGCTGCCTACGTCGTTCACTCGGCCTTGAGCCTGAACCTTGCCGAAAGCATGCTGCTGGGCTGCCAGCCTGTCATCGTCCAGAGCCCGTCGGATCAATACTATCTGTCCATGATCAAGACGCTGCTTATCGGCATGAATAAAATCGCGCCCAAGCGCGAGCTGATCTTTCCACCATCAGGTGGAAGCAAGACGGCGGGGGCAATCGCAGGCATCCTCACGAGTCGAGACGAACCCCTGCCAAAACTGGTCCTCGGTTGCGACGAGCTTGGACAGCAAATCAGCCAGGAGCTGAAAGCAGGCCTGTATAACGGCGCGGAAGAGAGAGTGCTTTCGACGGATAACTATATCAGCCTGACCCACTCCAGTGTGGAAGATCTGGTACCCGCTGCATTCTTTGCCCAGGTGGTTGACCGCTGGGAAAGGAATACCGAGGTACCGTTCACCGAAGTGGCGCGCAGCGGAATCCCTGTCATAGGGCAGATGGAGGCCTGGGCGGAGACGCAAAATTTAGTGCTGCCGAATGGGTGGAAAACCGAGGTTGCGAAGCGAGTCAAGGAAACGGCCCTGAAAAAAGGGATCAGCGCATTCGATGCCGGCACCATCGCGCGCTGGACCAAGCTCTTCCAGGACCTGATCATGCTCAGGCATTAGGATATCAGCTACTCTCGGCGGCGGCAGCTACGCCAGTTCGTACAACACTTGATGATCTTGCTGTCCTTTGCGCCAGTTGTCACAGGAGGGCAGTGCACGCCACTTGGAAAGTCGAGAAGAACTATGAATTGCTTAGGGCACAGTTCAGCCGCGAATACTAGCAGCTTAGTGCAGCCCCCGGGCAAACTGCTGTGCGTGCGCGGCCAAGGACGTTGAACGGCAGCTGTCGTCGGCGCTCAATGACAGCGTTGGGTCGTCTCCTGTCGCCCCGTTTTTCCTTATCACCAAACCAATACTTGAACCAACAATATTTATTTTGAGCCGTTCGAGATATATGCCCCCACCACCCGACAGTTTGTAGGGTTTGTCCTCAGGCTTGGCTTTGCGCACCGCCATATCATTCAACTTCATCCGAAATACCTATTTGGGGCATCAAATCCCGATTGGGGGCATATATGGCCTAAATTATGCCCCCCCTTGAGACACTGGATACAACGGGATGGGATGGGACGCTACAGGACGATAAACCAATGAAAAAGCCCGCGTATAGCGGGCTTCAGCGACTTCTTAGGACTTGTCAGGACAGCTGAATGGTGGAGACGAGGAGGATCGAACTCCCGACCTTCGCATTGCGAACGCGACGCTCTCCCAGCTGAGCTACGTCCCCATTAGTGCGCGTATTTTATAACAAAACCGGGATGTCGTCGTGTAACATTGCCGGACGGCAGGAGTTTCAGCTGTCGCGACGGGCTAATTGATCGGAAAAGCCGGAGCGTGTCAAACCCAGTCCTTGCCGATCAGGAAATTCGTATAGAGCCTGTCTTCCGCACTGCCGGCTTCCGGTTTCCAGTCGTAGCGCCATTTCACGAGGGGCGGGAGGGACATGAGGATGGATTCGGTGCGGCCTCCGGATTGCAGACCGAACAGGGTTCCCCGGTCCCACACCAGGTTGAATTCCACGTAGCGGCCACGACGATATGCCTGAAAGTCGCGTTCGCGCTCGCCGTAAGGCGTATCGAGGCGCCGCCGGAGGATGGGAACATAGGCATCGAGGAAATGATCTCCGACGCTTCTGGTCAGGCTGAAGCAGGTCTCGAAGTCGGGCTTTCCGAGGTCATCGAAAAAAATGCCGCCAACGCCCCGGGGTTCCTTGCGGTGCTTGAGATAGAAGTATTCGTCGCACCATTTCTTGAAGCGGGGGTGATAGTCAGCCCCGAAAGGTTGCAACGCGTCCTTGCAGGTCTGGTGAAAATGGATCGCGTCTTCCTCGAAGCCATAGTAAGGGGTCAGATCCATGCCGCCGCCAAACCACAAGACCGGCTCGGCGCCTTCCTTGCGCGCTTCCAGGTAGCGCACATTCAGGTGTACGGTGGGTGCGTACGGATTGCGCGGATGCAGCACGAGCGAGACGCCCATGGCCTCGAACCCGCGGCCCGACAGTTCGGGGCGCGCAGCGGTGGCCGATGCCGGCAGCCCCCCGCCGAATACATGCGAGTAGTTGACGCCGCCACGCTCCAGGACGTTTCCTTCCTCCAGCACGCAGCTCAAGCCCCCCCCGCCTTCGGCGCGCTGCCATTCGTCACGACGGAAGCGTTTTCCGTCCACCTCTTCCAGGCCTGCTACGATGCGCTGCTGCAGTCCCGTGAAAAAATCTCTCGCTTGCTGGCTGGTATCCATGCGGTATCCTGGTAGCGTTGATTTATTCCTGATGGCAGCCTAATTCCGGTTGTGATTGACGGTACGGTAACCGATATCGCGCCGCATGTGGCAGCCTTCGAAATAAATCTGCTCGGCTACTTCGTAGGCTCTGCGCTGCGCCAGCTTGCTGCTGTCCGCCAGCGCGGTCACGCAAAGCACACGTCCGCCGGCAGTCACCACATCCTTGCCGCTTTTACCTCCCACGGCTGTGCCTGCGTGAAATATATGAAAATCCCTTTCCCTTTCCTCCACCATCATCAAGGGATCGCGCAGGCCGCGCACCGTATCCCCCTTGCGGGGGGAACCCGGGTAGCCCTCGACCGTCAGGACGACGGCCACGGCTGCGCGCCGGTCCCACTCGGCTTCCACCTTGTCCAGCGTGCCGCTCAGTGCATTCTCTATGAGGGTGACAAGACTGCTCTTCAGGCGCGGCATGATGACTTCGGTTTCCGGGTCGCCCATGCGGCAATTGAATTCGAGAACTTTTACGCTCCCGTCCGACGAAATCATCAGCCCCGCGAAAAGAAAGCCGGTATACGGCTCCCCTTCCTTCTCCATGCCTCTCATGACCGGATTGATGACCTCCCGCATGATACGGGCATGGATGGCCGGAGTGATGAAAGGAACCGGGGAGCAGGCGCCCATGCCGCCTGTATTCGGGCCTTCGTCGCCGTCGTTCAGCCGCTTGTAATCCTGACTGGTGGCAAGGGGCAGCACATGGCGGCCGTCCGCCATGATGATGAAGCTGACCTCTTCACCTTCGAGGTATTCCTCGATTACGATGGCGGACTCTGCTTTATCGGATTGTGCCCCTTTCGGGAGCAGCGCATCCACGGCGGCATGCGCCTCCTCCAGCGTCTTCGCCACCGTTACGCCCTTGCCCGCTGCCAGCCCATCGGCCTTGACGACGATAGGCGCGCCTTTCTGATCGATGTATCGATGAGCCTCGGCAGCGGAAGTAAAAGTGGCATACGCAGCCGTCGGGATGCCATGGCGTTCCATGAACCCTTTTGCGAATGCCTTGGAAGTCTCCAGCCGGGCAGCCTGCCGGGTGGGGCCGAATATTTTCTGGCCTGCTGCCCGGAAAGCATCGACGATCCCCTCCGCCAAAGGGACTTCCGGACCCACCACGGTGAAGGCGATCGACTCTTTCCGGGCGAATTCGATCAGTTCCGGGATCCCCGTGATGGAAATGTTCTCAAGGCCCTCTTCGAGCGAGGTGCCTGCGTTGCCGGGCGCAACATAAATCCTGCCGGGGCGAAGGAGAGGATGAGACGCCTGCAGAAGCTTCCACGCCAGAGCGTGCTCCCTGCCGCCACCACCGATTACGAGTAATTTCATGTCCAGATCAAATTTCTGCGGGTATCCCCTGGGATTTCAATGCCTGAAATGCCGAACGCCTGTCAGCACCATGGCGACGCCCTGCTCATCCGCGGCGGCGATGACCTCCTCGTCGCGCACGCTGCCGCCGGGTTGAATCACGGCGGTAGCACCAGCCTCAACAACCACATCCAGTCCATCGCGAAACGGAAAGAAAGCATCCGAGGCAACCACTGAACCAGTCAGGGTGAGCCCCGCATTCCGGGCCTTGATGGACGCGATGCGAGCGCTGTCCACCCTGCTCATCTGCCCCGCTCCTACACCCAGCGTCTGCCCGTTGGCGCAGAATACGATGGCATTGGATTTGACGAATTTCGCCACGCGCCAGGCAAACAGCAAATCCTTCAGTTGCTGCGGAGTCGGGTGCAATTTGGTGACGACCCTCAATTGCGCCGTGGTCACATTGAGATTATCCGGTGTCTGAACCAGCAATCCCCCACCTACGCGCTTGAAGTCGAAAGTGTGGCTTCCTGTCTCCAGGGGCACCGTCAGCACGCGCACGTTGGCCTTCCGCGCAAACATCTCCCGGGCTCCGGCAGTAAACTGCGGTGCGATGACCACTTCCACGAACTGACTCATCACCGCCGCAGCCGCAGCCTCATCCAACCCCCGGTTGAATGCAATGATGCCGCCAAATGCCGAGATCGGATCAGTGGCAAAAGCCAGCCGGTAGGCCGCAAGCGGATTTTCTGCCACGGCCACGCCGCAGGGATTGGCATGCTTGATGATGACACAGGCAGGCGATTCGAAGGTTTTGACGCATTCCCAGGCAGCATCCGCGTCCGCAATATTGTTGTAGGAGAGCTCCTTTCCCTGCAATTGCCCGTAGCTGGACAGGGTCCCCGGAACAGGTACGGGTTCACGGTAGAATGCGGCTTCCTGATGAGGGTTTTCTCCGTAACGCAAATGCTGCGCAATGCTGAAATTGAGGTTGAGGCGATCCGGGAAGGCCCGGCGCTGGCCACTTTCAGCATCGATCGCGGTGAGGTAGTTGCTGATGGCACTGTCGTAAGCGGCCGTATGCGAGAAGGCCTTGCAGGCAAGCCGGAAGCGAAACTCCGGTGTCAGCGCACGTTCGGACGATTTCAGTTCATCCAGGACTGCAGCGTAGTCTGCCGGGTCCGTCACCACGCCAATGCTTGAGTAATTCTTGGCCGCGGCTCGCACCATGGTCGGGCCGCCGATATCGATGTTCTCGATGGCTTCCTCCAGCGCGCAGTCCGGGCGGGCCACGGTCTGGCTGAATGGATAAAGATTGACTACAACGAGATCGATTGCGGGAATGGACGCTTTCTCCAGCGCCGCCATGTGCGCACCCGAATCCCTCCGCGCCAGGATGCCCGCATGTATCTTGGGGTGAAGCGTTTTCACCCGTCCATCGAGCATTTCCGGAAACGCCGTGTAGTCGCCCACTTCCGTCACCGGAAGGCCTGCCTCCTTGAGCAATCTGGCGGTCCCGCCCGTGGACAGCAAAGCCACCCCGAGCTCGTGCAATTCGCGCGCAAAGTCGACAATGCCGCTCTTGTCGGAAACACTGATCAGGGCTTGGCTTATGGACATTCGGGTTCTTATTGGATGCAGGTTATGCTGACGGGCCAGATGCTTGCGATAACAGGGCCGGTGTTCGTCCCGGCTATCGTATTGATGATGGGATTGGATGACGGGCCATTATTCTACGTGATCTGATAGAGCTTGATCTTGTTGCGAAGCGTATTGCGGTTGATTCCCAGCAATTCGGCGGCACGCGTCTGATTGCCGCCGGCCCGTCTTATTACCAGCTCAATGAGCGGTTTTTCCACGCTGCGTATCACCATATCGTGAATGGCGTGAGGTTTTTCCCCATCGAGATCATCGAAATACTCTTCCACCGCTTTGCGCACACAGCGCGCAATGTCGTTTTCGTTAATGATTCTCATGCCACCAGCTCCTCAGCTTCAACGTAAGTCAACCGCCGCCCATAGCCGGCCAGCTCACTGAAAAATTCGTTTACCGACGCCAGCTGCTGATCGGTCGTTTGCAACTGATTCATGGCATGACGAAACCTGGCGGAGCCGATCAGCCCTTTGGTGTACCAGGAGATATGCTTGCGCGCCACACGAACCCCCGAGTATTCCCCGTAGAAAGAATAGAGTTCATGCAGATGATCGACAAGAACACGATGCACCTCCGCAACTTCCGGGAGCGGGAGATGATTGCCTGTCTCCAGGTAATGGCTGATTTCGCGAAATATCCAGGGCCGTCCCTGGGCAGCGCGGCCGATCATGATGGCATCGGCACCGGTGCGCTCTAGTACATATTTCGCTTTTTCAGGGGTAGTAATGTCGCCATTGGCAATGACCGGGATTTTGACCGCGGTCTTCACTGCCGCGATCGTGTCATATTCCGCGTGGCCGGTGTACGCACAGGCGCGTGTGCGCCCATGGATGGCCAGCACCTGGATTCCGGCGCTCTCGGCGATACGGGCCACGGCAAGGGCGTTTTTGTGCCGGGTATCCCAGCCCGTGCGAATCTTCAGCGTGACCGGCACGTTTACCGCCCCAACCACGGCATCCAGTATCCGTCCTACCAGCGGCTCATCCTGCAGCAGCGCAGACCCCGCCATGACGTTACAGATTTTCTTGGCCGGGCAACCCATGTTGATGTCGATGATCTGCGCCCCCTGAGCTACATTGTAGCGGGCCGCTTCCGCCATCATTGCAGGGTCTGCTCCCGCAATCTGCACGGAGATGGGGTCGACCTCTCCTTCGTGGTTGGCCCGTCGACGGGTCTTCTCCGAACCCCACAGCAGCGAGTTACTGGACACCATCTCCGACACGGCCATTCCTGCGCCCATGCTTTTGCACAGCTGCCTGAAGGGCCGGTCAGTCACGCCCGCCATGGGAGCAACGACAAGGTTATTCTTGAGAGTATGAGAACCGATCTGCATGGCAATTTGAATGCGATGCCGGCTGCGAGCCAGGCAAGTGAAATATAATCTTAACAGGAAATGAACCGCGTTTCAGAGAGGGAGCCGCCCGTTTCCGCTACAGGTAGATCGGAAAAATATCGATCCGAAAGACTGGCTGTATCCTACCCCTGTGAGGCGTTGATGGATAGATGTAAATTCTTACAGGTGGATGCCTAGACGAAAGCATTTTATATATTTTATAACCGTCAGCCCCGTATGCCAAATATCATGCGGCGTGCGACAAACCGCTTCGCCGGCGGCAGACAGTCCAGCGCACTCAATCCCATGCTGCGCGCTTTGTCCAGCACGATCGCGTCATTGGAAAACAGTTTCACCAGAGAATCCGTGAATATTCGCCCCAGACTGCTGTCCGCGCCGCGCCTGGCGCGATATCGCGCCAGCATGGCGTGCTTCCCCACTTCGGATGGCGAGGCAACAACCTCTTCCGCCAGTTCCCATGCATCGCGCAGACCGAGATTGAAGCCCTGGCCGGCCACCGGGTGCAGGGTCTGTGCCGCGTTCCCTGCCAGCACGATCCGTCCTGCCGTGACAGGCGTTGCATATTTGAGCGCCAGAGGAAAGCCGGAGCGTTTCCCGGCCTCCACAAACCTGCCCAGCCGATCCCCAAAATGACCATGCAGCCGCTCCAGGAAGGCGGCATCATCCAGCCCGAGAATATCTTCGGCGGCGGAAGGCGAAACCGTCCATACCAGCGCAAAATACTTCCCCGAAGGCAGTAGCGCGACGGGACCATCGGATGTGAAGCGTTCATATGCAACGCCGGTCTGAGTCCGGGGGGACGACTGTATCGCGGCAGCTGCATCCGGATTTTCGAAGCGCTCGGTCCTGACGCGCGCAACAATGGCCCACTGCCCGTAGTCGCGCACGTGTTGCGTCACCCCATCGACTTTATCGGAAAGCCGGCCGCCATCCGCCAGGACAAGGAGGCGGGCTGTCATGTTTTTTGCGGCTCCGTCGTGCTGAAATTCGACTTCACCTGTCTCCGCCCGCGTATGCAGACTGGTTACGTCCGCACCGGTCAGGTAATCCGCGTCGCAGGTTTTCAGCGCCTCATGCATGGTTCGGAACAGGTCATGATAGTTGATGACGTATCCCAGCGCAGGCACACCGGCTTCAGCCGAGGTCAGCACGGTCCGTCCCAAGCCGCCACGGTTCGAAATATGGATGGTTCTGATCGGCGTGATGTCCGGCAGCGCATCCCACACGCCCAAGCGCTGGAGAATAAGGCGGCTGCCATGAGCCAGCGCCAAAGGGCGCGCATCTTCCGTTTTAGCCGGCAGGCCTTTTGCTTCCAGCAGCAGCACGGATATGCCGCTGCCGTTCAGCGCGAGGGCGAAGGCCATGCCTACAGGACCGCCGCCGATGACGATGATGTCGTAATCGCAATGACGGGTCTTCATGATATTGGTTTCGAGGGCATTGGGTCTCATTTTCGCGCCGTTTATTCTCCCTTATCGCCTGTCTCCGTTGCGATCGGATGCCCGCAGGGTCGTCTCTTCGATAATTTCAGCGTCTTCGATGAACGGGTGATCTCCCGCCGTTTTTTCCGTCGTTTCCGTCTCTTCCGCTGCCTTCGCCGCCTGGCTCAATTTACGGCGCAGCCACCACAACCGGAACCCGAGCCCGACAGCAGCGACAGCGAATAGTGCAAGAAAAGCAGTAAAAAAGAAGATACCGAGGATCGCCATGACGATCAGCACGGGTGCAAGCAGCAGATAGGAGAGCCAGCGACTGCCGGTGGAACCCGTGTCAAAGATGTGCAGGCCATCTTCCGAAGTGCTTTGCCTGCTGCGTGATATGCGTCTTATGATGATACGGTTGTTGTCGTCCATTATTTCGACCTCTTCCGTTGTTGCATCAGTTCCTCGATCTCCGTTATCGATTTCGGGGCAGCGGAGGTCAATACTTCACAGCCGGTTTCCGCTACCGCGACGTCGTCTTCGATACGCACGCCGATATTCCAGAAATGCGCCGGCACATTGTCTGCCGGACGGATGTAGCATCCGGGTTCCACTGTCAAGGTCATTCCCGGCTGCAGCGTACGCCACTTCCCATCCTGCTTGTACTCCCCCGCGTCATGCACATCCAGTCCCAGCCAGTGTCCGGTGCGATGCATGTAGAAACGCTTGTAATCTTCAGATTGAATGACCTCGTCCACACTGCCACCGCACAAGCCGAAATCGATAAAGCCCTGAACCAGTACTCTCACCGCGGCATCATGGGGCGCATCCCAGGAATTGCCCGGACGCACTTCTGCTATCGCTGCTGCCTGTGCAGACAACACCAGCTGATACACATCCCTTTGTACAGGGTTGAACTTGCCATCGACCGGAAACGTGCGGGTAATATCCGCGGCATATCCATCCAGTTCGCAGCCGGCGTCGATCAGCAGCAGGTCACCAGCCTTGAGCCTTGCACTGTTTTCGACATAGTGCAAGACGCACGCGTTCGCGCCTCCGGCGACGATGGGCGCGTAGGCGGGCGCCTGTGCGCCGTGACGCCGGAATTCGCGCAACAGTTCCGCCTCCACTTCGTATTCACCCATCCCGGGCCGAGTACTTCTCATGGCAACCTGATGGGCCTTTCCCGAAATCTGCGCGGCCCGCCGCATGACCTGAAGCTCTTCCTGGCTTTTGAACAGTCGCATTTCATCCAGAACAAGCCGAACGTCGCGGATCTCCGCGGGAGCGGTCACGCCGGTGCGAGTCTTTTGTCGCACCTGGTTGACCCAGCCGATTACGCGCGCGTCCCATCCTGCGTCATTGCCCAGCGCAAAATGGATGGCGGACTGGTCTGCCAGCAATTTCGGCAGCATCTCATCCAGTCTGCCTATAGGGTAAGCCTCATCGAACCCGAATTCATCCCGTGCCGCCTCGGGACCGTAACGAAATCCATCCCATATTTCTCGCTCCTTGTCCTTCTCGCGGCAGAACAGGATATGCCTCGAATCGCTTCCGCCCGCATCCGTCGTGATGACCAGCGCTGCCTCGGGTTCGCGAAAGCCCGTGAGGTAATAGAAATAGCTGTCGAAACGATAAAGGAAATGTGCATCGCGATTCCTTACCTGCTCCGGCGCAGTCGGGATGATCGCAACCCCTTTCTGCATTCGCTCCGCGAGGCGGCAACGACGTTGACGCAGTGACTGGATGGATATCATGTTCGGGTGTTCTACAGGTTCGCCGTTG
>CAYXQR010000031.1:0-7736 GCA_964466955.1 uncultured Nitrosospira sp. | reverse complement strand
CGATCTGCTGGTTGCAAATCTGGACACCGCGGAACTGCCGGACTTCATCGTGCCGATGCCGCTGCACCCCGCACGGCTGCACGAAAGAGGCTTCAACCAGGCGCTCGAAATTGCCCGCCATGTATCGAAACGTCTCCGTGTCCCCCTGCTGCCAACTGCCTGTCGGCGCATTCGCGATACGCCGTCCCAGGCGGGGCTGCCCTGGAAGGAGCGGGAAAAGAACATGAGCAAAGCATTTTCGTGCGAGACTGCGGATCTCGCCGGCGGGCATGTTGCGCTGCTGGACGATGTGATGACGACCGGCGCCACCCTCAATGAACTGGCAAAGGTACTGCGAAAGCACGGCGCAGTCACTGTAAGCGCCTGGGTGGTGGCAAGAACGCTTTCCGGTGATTCGCAGGGTTTTCAAAATTCTGCTACTGGCTAAAAATGTTTGACGTGATCCTCCATCAGCCCGAGATTCCTCCCAACACGGGAAATATCATCAGGCTGTGTGCAAATACGGGCTCCAGGCTGCATCTCGTCAAACCGCTGGGATTTACGCTGAAAGACCGCCAACTGGTTCGCGCAGGACTCGATTATCACGAATTCGCCAGCATCAAGGTATATGCAAGCTGGATGGAGTGTATCCGAAGCCTCCAGAGCAAGCGCATTTTTGCCGTCTCCACCAAAGGGCGTCAATGGCATGACAGTATCATTTATACCCAGGGAGATGCCTTTCTGTTCGGGGCGGAAAGCCGCGGGCTGCCGGGTGAAATACTGGAGAGTTTTACCGAGTACCACCGGATCCGCATTCCGATGGTTCCCGAAAGCCGCAGTCTCAATCTGTCCAACGCAGTTGCGGTAATCGTCTACGAAGCATGGCGGCAAACGAAATTCAAAAAAGGCATTTAACTCGACGTGAGGAACCTGGTAGCCATCCTGCCAATCGCTTCAGTAATATTCCGCTTTCGGTTCCCGGTTGAGCAGCGCTTCCACTGCCACCCCGGCAGGGACGCCCTCATCGAGGACATTGCAGACAGCCTGGGTAATCGGCATTTCGACCTGGAGCTCGACGCTCAACCGCGATACTTCCCGGGCGGTGAAGACACCTTCAGCCGTATGGCCCAGCTGCTGCAGGATATCGTGCAACTGCTCACCTGCCGCCAGCGCGAGCCCGACGCTGCGGTTGCGGGACAGGTCGCCGGTACTGGTGAGTATCAGATCTCCCATTCCGGTCAACCCCATGAATGTTTCCCTGCAACCGCCAAGTTTCACGCCCAGCCGGGTGATCTCCGCCAGACCACGGGTGATCAGCGCCGCCCTCGCATTATGGCCCAGGCCCATCCCGTCGCAAATACCTGCGGCAATCGAAATGACATTCTTGACGGCGCCGCCCGTTTCCACACCCACGATATCCTGGCTCGAATAAACCCGAAGCCGGGAAGTATGTAACTGGGAGGCAACGTTCCGGGCAAACGCCTCGTCACGGGACGCCAGAGTCAAAGCGGCAGGAAGCCCCTGGGCCACCTCCCGGGCGAAACTGGGTCCTGAAAGCACCCCGCAGGGGGCGATATCCCCATATTCCTCCTCCGCCACCTGATGGGGCAGGTGTGCGGTTTCCGTCTCGAATCCCTTGCAGCCCCACACGACGGGTACGGCTCGGCCGCTCGCGGCAATTCCGCGCAGGGTTTCGCGTAATCCCGAGACAGGCACAACGATGAGAACCAGCTCGGCCGCCTCAACGGCCCGATCAAGCGATGACGTCAGCTGCAAGGAATCAGGCAGGGGAAAATCACGAAAATAGCGCTGGTTGACCCGCTGTGATACGAGTTCGGCAAGGTGGCGCGGACTGCGGGTCCATAAAGTGACCTGGTGGGAGACTGTGGAATGGGTACAAAGCGTGATTGCAAGTCCGGTGCCCCATGCACCTGCGCCAAGAACCGCTATCCTCATGCACCCCAGACCTGGATGGTCCTGACATAACCTTCCTGCCCGTCGCGGTGGCGCACTCGTACCCAGCCGACTCCTGCAGGTTCGATCCACTCCAGGATAACGCCGAGAGCCGCCTGGAACATCACGCGGGAACTGTCGTTCGGAGCTTCGTACACATCTGTTACAGGTGCGGTGACAATTACGTGGCGCTTGTCGCTTAATCCTGCTTCTTCCACCCATGCCAGGCTGCCGCTGCTGTCGCGAACCTTGACCCAGCCTTCGACTCTCACCACCACCTCGACAGGCAGATCCTGGCTTGCCACATACAGTTTGCCGGCCTTGAGCGAGGGCGCGTCGTACAGGATGATTCCATTCTCCTTGATGGAATAGAATTCCATCGCCGCCGCAGGATGCAGCGGATATAGGGGATATGCCAGAAGCAGCGCCCATAACGCAGCCAGGCGCAGCTTCTGCAGCAGAATAGATCGGGTGACAGGCGCGCCAGTCATGCTCAGTGCGTTACCTGCTGTTGCGTTTCTTCGCTCGCCTGGGCCGCTGCCGCCTGCTCCGCCTGCTGCTTTTTCTGCAGGTAGAGCGCTTCGAAATTAACGGGGTTCAGAATGACCGCATGGAATCCGGCCCGGGTTACGATATCGGAAACCGTTTCGCGCAGATAGGGAAACAGGATATTGGGGCAAGCGATGCCCAGTACGGGATCCATGTCCGCTTCCGGCACATGGCGGATTTGAAACACACCCGCCTGCTGCACCTCGACGAGAAACATCGTTTTATCCTTGGTCTTGGCAGTGACAGTAATGGTCAGCAGGACTTCATACATGCCTTCGTCGATCCGCTCCCCTTTCGTGTGCAATTGTATGTTTACCTCGGGGGTCTGGCGCTCCAGGAAAATGCGGGGAGCATGAGGAATCTCCAGAGACAGATCCTTGACATAGATTTTTTCAATATTGAAAACCGGTTGCTGCTCTTCATTGCTCATATTGGATTCCATTTGGACGAATCAAAAAAACGGGAGGGCGTGAGTACAGGATCGCCCTCAGGCCCCCTGCCCCTTGTGATTCCTTGTAATCCCAAGTGACCGTTATGACCTTGTGAGAGCTTGCGCCCCGTGTAACAGTTGTCACCGTTGCGCTCGTTGCGACCGCGATTGCCAATAATGCCAGCCTGAATTGCTGACAGCCTGTGGCCTATCTCTAGCCTTTCCGATATTTCTTCAGAATTGCCCTCCACGGTCTGCGGTGATGAGGCACCGCCAGTACGGCGAGAATGGTTCAGACGGTCAGCAGTCTTGTCAATTCATCATTCCGGTCAAGATTGACCAGATCATCATAACCGCCCACGTGAACACTGCCGATGAAAATCTGTGGAACCGTTCGTCGCCCGGTCTTTTCCATCATTTCGGCGCGTCGGGCGGGATCCAGGTCGACACGAATCTTTTCGATTTCCGTCACGCCCCGTTTGTGCAGCATCCTCTCCGCCATGATGCAATAGGGGCAGAAAGCCGTGGTATACATGACGACATTCATCAACTCAACTCCTCGTTCATTTTTTTACGATAGGAAGGCTGGCCTGCTTCCAGGCATCGATGCCGCCGGCAAGGTCATGCACGTGCTGAAATCCCTGGCCCCTTAAAAAGCTCCCCGCTTTTCCGGTGGAATGCGTGCCACTGCGATGAATCAGCACCACGGGATTACCCTTGAATTTTTCCAGTTCCTGTACGCGCTGTTCAAGCTTGTCAGCCGGAATGTGCTTTGAATTGGGAATGTGCCCTGCCTCGTACTCGCTGCCTTCCCGGACGTCCAATACCAGTGCGTCCTTGTAGTTGATGAGCTGTACCGCGACCAGCGTATCCACCTCCTTGTTGCCGCGGCGCGATATCAATGGCCATAATAGCAGGATGCCACTGCCTGCTGCGGCAATAATCAGGGTAATGTTGTTTACTAAAAATGATGACACGCTCGGACTCCTCGATTTCCGTAGCTTCTGATTTTATCAGAGACCTCCAGATTGCGGAATTCTCTCGTTCGGGAGAATACCTGCCAGGAGCAGGTCGTTTTGAACAGGAGGCGAAGTCGGACGGGGGTTTTCGGCCGATCAGCGTATTCATGCACCAAGACTGACCGAATAAATATGCTAAAATTTCAAGTTTTTCAAATCACGAAATCACGTTACCCGTGTTCATTCCTCCCTTTCTTTCTCCCTTTTCCCGCAAAGCAAGGATATGAAAAAACTCGTCCTCCTGCGGCATGGAGAAAGCACATGGAACAAGGAAAATCGTTTCACAGGCTGGACAGATGTCGATTTGACTTCAAAGGGCCGGGAGGAAGCGAGAAATTCCGGTCGCCTGCTGCGTGAAAACGGGTTCTTGTTCGACGTGGCCTATACGTCCGTGTTGAAACGCGCCATTCGAACTTTATGGATCGCGCTGGACGAAATGGACCAGATGTGGATTCCCGTCAATCTTTCATGGCGCTTGAACGAGCGCCACTATGGCGCCCTGCAGGGACTGAATAAGCTCGAGACAGCGCTTAGATACGGTGAGGAGCAGGTGCTGCTCTGGCGGCGCAGTTACGATGTCCGTCCGCCTGCACTCCTTCCGGAGGATGAGCGCTATCCCGGCTTCGACCCCCGCTATCGCAACCTTTCGCTGGAAGAGCTACCGCTGACCGAATGCCTGGAAGATACGGTGGCAAGATTCCTGCCTTACTGGAACGAGCATATCGCGCCCCAGGTGAAATCCGGGCAGCGCGTACTCATCACCGCGCACGGCAATTCCTTGCGCGCCCTCGTCATGTATCTCGACAATCTTTCCAGGCGGGATGTTCTTGAGCTTAATATTCCTACGGGGGTTCCGCTTGTGTACGAACTGGAGGACGATCTGAAGCCTGTCCGGAGCTATTATCTGGGCGACCAGGAAAAGATCGATCAGGCCATGCAGGTGGTGGCAAACCAGGGAAAAATATCCTCTCCGAAGTGAGGACCTGTTTCTTCTCGTTCCATCCATAGGATTCTTCTGCGCGGGGTGCGCAAAACCCCCGGCTGCTTTTTGACTCTGGGTTTCCTTCGCGGATGAATCGCTTTCTTCCGGAGTGTATGATTCCCCGCTAAAGACAGATTCGGAAAATCATGGCTTTGATCGGCATTGATCCCCGGCCCAACCTGATCCGCTGGCTCCTTCCGGCATGCGTGCTGTTGCTGCCGCACGTGCTTCATGCCGAGCCGGGCGTGGACGATAAAGAGCTGACACAGCTGCGAAGCCGCATCCAGGATCTGGAAAAGGAGTTGACGTCGACGGAAGAATCAAAATCCGAAGCAGCGGATGCGCTGCGCGATTCGGAAAAAGCAATCAGCGATGCCAACAAAAAAATCGCGACACTCACCCGCAAGCAACGCCAGGCCAGAAAAGAGCTTGGCCAGTTGCATGCGCAATCCGGGCGGATAACCAGAGACATCCGCGCACAACAGTCGCGGTTGAGCAAGCTTCTCTATCATTATTATGTCAAAGGCGGGGGACAGAAGGAATACCTCGGGCTCCTGCTCGATAAACATGGCCCCAATGAAATTACAAGAAATCTGTATTATCACGGCTACTTTTCCCGCGCCCGCAAGGACGATATCAACGCGCTGCGTACGAACCTGCGGCAACTCGGTGCACTTTCCCGCGAAAGCCACGTAAAAAACAGTGAAATTGCCGGCATCCAGTCCAAGGAGATCGAGCAAAAAAAACAGCTTGAGCAAAAAAAAACCGAACACGCCAGATTGCTTGTGCAAATCTCGCAGCAGGCCGATCAGCAGCGGCGCGAAATCGACAGGCTCAAGCGCGATGAGGATCGCCTCGCCCGGCTGGTGCAGCGGATCACCCGGGAACTCGCAGCGGCGCGCAAAAGGGACCATGAGGAGCCTGCCCCTTCCCCTCCTCCACGCGGAGAAGATCGGCCACCGCCCGATGAAGACAGATTGCCCGATATTACGGTGGATGGAATCGCATTCCTTTCATTGAAAGGTAGTCTGAGCCTGCCGGTCCGCGGGGAACTTGCGAACCGGTTTGGCAGTCCACGTGCTGATGGCGGTGTAACCTGGAAAGGGTGGTTCATTCGATCGCCAGCGGGAGCAGATGTAAAGGCCATCGCCAATGGGCGGGTTGTTTTCGCCGACTGGCTGAGAGGATTCGGCAATCTGCTGATTCTGGATCATGGTGGCAGCTACATGAGCCTCTACGGCAACAACGAAGCCATTCACAGGCGGGTTGGAGAGATAGTGAACAGCGGGGACACAATCGCAACGGCGGGAAACAGCGGCAACAACCCCGATCCCGGACTGTATTTCGAACTGCGCCACGAGGGTAAACCGTTTGACCCTGTGAACTGGGTCAGAATAAAATGATCAAAGGAAAATCCACTAGTTATGGAGAATTTTTTAATGAGTGACAAGATGCGGCAATTCGGGCTCGTTGCTTTCGGCGCAGTTGTAGGCGTGATGCTCAGCCTCAACCTTTCGGCCGTTGCCGACAGGGACACTCAGGGGGTCCTGCATCCTCTTCCGGTCGAAGAGCTGCGCGCCTTCACTGAAGTGTTCGGCCGTATCAAGAGCGATTATGTCGAACCGGTAGAGGACAAGAAACTGATTACGGAAGCCATCAACGGCATGTTGACCGGCCTTGATCCCCACTCCGCGTATCTGGATGCAGACGCTTTCAAGGAACTGCAAATCGGGACGCAGGGAGAATTCGGCGGACTGGGTATTGAAGTCAGCATGGAAGACGGGTTCGTCAAAGTCATCTCTCCGATCGAGGATACTCCCGCATTTCGCGCGGGAATCAAACCGGGGGATCTGATCATCAAGCTGGATGATACCGCTGTCAAGGGGCTCTCGCTCACCGACGCGATCAAGCGCATGCGCGGCAAACCCAATACCGCCATCACGCTCACGGTGATGCGCAAGGGCGAACTCAAGCCACTCGTATTCACGCTGACACGCGCGATCATCCGGATCCAGAGCGTCAAGGCTAAAATGGTCGAACCTGGCTATGGTTATATCCGCATCACGCAATTCCAGGAACAAACCGGTGAGAACCTGATCAAGGCGATCGAAAAGCTGTTCAAGGAAAGCTCCGTACCCATAAAAGGACTGGTACTGGATCTGCGCAACGATCCCGGAGGACTGCTCAACGGCGCGGTGGCTGTTTCCGCGGCATTTCTGCCGGCGGATTCCCTGGTGGTGTATACCGACGGCCGCACGGACGATGCCAAGATGAAGCTGAAAGCAAGCCCGGAGTTCTATCTGCGCGATACCCGGAACGATTACCTGAAACGGCTTCCGGCAGCGATCAAGACGGTACCGATGGTTACGCTGGTGAACGGCGGCTCAGCCTCCGCCTCGGAGATCGTGGCAGGCGCACTGCAGGATCACAAGCGCTCTGTCATCATGGGCACGCAAACTTTCGGAAAAGGGTCGGTGCAAACGATCCTGCCTCTGGGCAACAATACTGCGATCAAGCTGACCACGGCGCGCTACTTCACGCCGAATGGACAGTCCATCCAGGCCAAAGGCATCACTCCCGATATCATCGACGCGGCTGCAAAGGATGAATTCGAGCGTCTGCGCGAAGCCGACCTGGATCGCCACCTCTCGAACGGAAAACTGGAAGAGGCAAAGAACGAAGCAGCCAAGGAAGCGCTGAAACCAGCTGCACCCGCTGCAAAGGAGACCAAGCCTGAAGCCGAAGAAGACGCGAACAAGAAACGTGAGCCTCCGGCGGAGTTCGGCTCCAGCGGCGACCAGCTTCTGGCTCAGGCGATCAGCTA
>CAYXQR010000030.1:0-5903 GCA_964466955.1 uncultured Nitrosospira sp. | reverse complement strand
GACATAGCGGCTATCTCCGCTGCCAAAATCTGCCTTTGTCTTGCCTGTCAGCCCCCCGAACGTTGAACCCAACTCGCCGAGCGATACCTGACCCCACTCTTTATCGAACCCGGGGAGGCGGGTTTGGCCAGTGAGGAGTTGCTGCATGGTGGCATGTTTGATGGCACGCTTTTTGGCGATTAGGCGATCCAGTCCGTCCAGCAGCGCATCCATGTCGCTGAGGGTGGTAGCAATCGCGCGTTGTTCGTTTAGGTCGTCTGGAAATGGAATCTTTATATTTCCAAGCGCACTACGCGAGATCCGCTTATGAGTCGTTCCTCCAACCTGCTCCAAAACGGATTTAAACCACTGTGAGGTAGAGAAATACTGAACTAGGTAGCGACGATCAGCCACTTTCTCATAAGGCCTAAATATTGTCACATCCACTGCTGTGACGACTTTCCTCTCTCCAAGATCAGGAAGTATGCAAGCGCGCCCCGCCGGCTCTGCTAGCCGGCAGATAAGAAGGTCGCCTGACATCAATTCCTTGCACTTTAGCTTTTCGAAGGACGATTCATATATGTATTTTTTTGAATCCTTTTCTATGTACTCGCCGATTCCGATATTCCCCGTTTGAATTAGCCGATATCCATCATCGGAGATGTGCTCCGCTTCAATCCAGTCCCCATCATCAAAGCGCGACTTCTGGTATTCAGCAATCTCTAAGATATTCCGAGCACTCCAGTTCGTTGGGATCACCCCCACTTCCGTCTGCTTGTAGCCCGGCTTCACTTCCATACTGCACCCATTCTCTTCAGGTGTTCTTCCACCTTGGCACTGATGGTCGCTACTTCGGCTTCCAGCTTCGGCAACGGGGTGTCGTAGCGTTCGGCCAGTTCGCGGATGCGCTGGGTCAGGGTTTGGGAGACACGCTCCAGTTCCTGCTGCACGTCGCGTTGCAAACGCGCCATCCATTTGTCTTCCACCACCAGTGTCTTGACCTCGGTTTCGGTCAGGGTGACGTAGTGCTGGTATGCCTGACGGTCGAGTTCCGCTTCCAGTGTCTTGACGGTCTTTTTAAGCGCGGCTTCCTGTTCGGACAGGCCCAGCCAGTGTTCCAATATGGCCAGTTCCTCCGCCTCGGGCGCGTCAAGTGAAGGCGCTGGATTCTCGCCTGCGCGGGAATGACGGGGTTTATATGCCGAGGCGATTTCCTTGATGCGGTCCTTGACCTGCGCAGCGTTGATTCTGTCGAAGCCGGAGAAAGCACCGTCCTCGCCGCCGTGCTCTTCCTCCAGTTCGGCGATCTGGCTGGCGAGGCTTTCCAGTTCGGCCTGCTTCGTATCCAGTTCGGCCTGTTCGGTGGCGAAGTAACGGGCGACGATACAGGGCTTGGGCAGCAGGTCGCAAGTCCAGCCCTTGTCTTTGGTCTTGCCTTTCTTGTCGGCTTCCAAGATGCGCCGGGGTTGGGCCGCCCAGCCGTCGGCGGCGATCAGGTAGGCGTCGTCCTGCATCGTCTCGGCCCAGTAATCCATCAGGTGCTGGTAGATATCGTAGGGGTCGAGCAGCGGCGCGGCCTGGAAGGCGGTGAGCAGGGTTTCGGAGACGTTCTCGATCAGCACCTTGGGCTTGTCTCCGGGCCGGATGCCGGTGAGCAGCGGGGTGACGGCCTGGCGCCATTTGTCGAACAGGGTTTCGACCTTGCTGCGGAAGCGCTGGAATTCCGGGTGAGTCAGGATGGTTTGGCGCACTTCGGCCACGGGCTGGCGCAGCCGTGCATAGCCGAGGCGTTCGGCCTCGAACAGGGCGCTGCGCAGGGCGGGCATTTCCTGCCAGTCGGCGGCGAAGGCGCCGATGTCGTGCTCGGGGATGCCGCCGTTCAGGTGCGCATCGATGTCATGCAGGTCTTCCGGTTCGCTGCTGTCGATGTAGCGCGGCAGGTTGAGGTTGTAGCCGTTCTTCGCGTTGGCGATCTCATCCAGAGGCACCATGCGCGCATAACGCGGTTCGTCCGCGCCACGACGGAAGGTATCGACGATGCGGTGGATGTCCTGCTCGCGCAGCCGGTTCTTGGGGCCGTCCTTGATGAAGCCCTTGCTGGCGTCGATCATGAAGACGCCCTTGCGGGCGGCGGCGTTTTCCTTGTCCAGCACCAGGATGCAGGCGGGGATGCCGGTGCCATAGAACAGGTTGGCCGGAAGGCCGATGATGCCCTTGAGGATGCCGGAACGCACCAGCTGCCTGCGGATGGCAGCCTCGGCATTACCACGGAACAGCACGCCGTGCGGCAGAATGATGGCGCCCTTGCCGATGGTGGCCTTCATGCTGCGGATGACGTGCAGCAGATAAGCGTAGTCGCCCTGCTTGGCAGGCGGTTCGCCCCAGGCAAAGCGTTGATACGGATCGCTGGCCGGGTTCAGGCCAGTGGACCACTTCTTGTCCGAGAACGGCGGATTGGCGACCACGTAGTCGTAGGCCCGAAGCTGCTCGCGATCCTTGAACTTGGGGTTGACCAGGGTGTCGCCGCTCAGGATGGTGGCGGTGGGAAAGTCGTGCAGGATCATGTTCATTCGTGCCAGGCCCGCGGTGGTCACGTCCTTTTCCTGCCCTTCCAGGGTGATCTGCCTGCCGGCTTCGGCGGCCACTTTCAACAGCAGCGATCCCGATCCGCAGGTCGGGTCATGGGCGGTGGTGGAGCCTTTGGTGTTGTCGCGAGAAATGCCGATAACCTGAGCGATGATGCGGCTGACCTCGGACGGCGGTAGAACTGCCCCTTGCTCTTGCCGGAGTCCTGGGCGAAGTGGCGCATCAGATACTCGTAGGCATCACCCAGCAGGTCGTCGTTGTCGGCGCGGTTGTTGCCGAAGTTCAGCTCGGGCTTCTCAAAGATGGCGATCAGGTTGCCCAGACGCTCGACCATCGCGGCGCCTTCGCCGAGTTTGTTGGGGTCATTGAAGTCGGGGAAGTCGCTGCGCGCCAGCCTGGTGTTGGACTCGATCAGCTTCTGGATGACCTGGGTGTTGATGAGGTTCCCAATGTCCGAGTTGCCCTTGAGCGCCACCATGTCCTTGAACGATGCGCCAGAAGGAATGACGACAGGCGGGGCGAAGTCGTCGCTGTCACCATACTTGTCGCTGATGTACTTGATGAACAGCATGAACAGGACGTAGTCCTTGTACTGGCTGGCATCCATGCCGCCGCGCAGTTCGTCGCACGATGCCCAGATGGAGTTGTAGAGGTCGGTTTTCTTGACCATCCCGACACGTCTTGCCGTAACTGTGGACGCAATGGGTCTCGTTTCTGTCGCATGTTCTGCCACGAGCGGCTGGGCACTGGAGTACGCCATCTACTGTCCCCCCTTCAGGCTTGATGCATCACAATTTTGAGCCTTCGAGCGGCTGACAATTGATCCACCACGTCCACGCTCGAACATGACGCAGCTCTTGTCGAGCAGATGCCGTTGGATTCTTTCGCAGATGAGTCCCTGCCAACCCCGCGTTTCACGTAGTTGCTGATTGCCTGAGGAATTCCCGTGGATTTCATGGGTTCTGACAAAACGCTCCTTATTCTGCTCGGTCCAAATCACTTCAATTCTCCGTATCTGCAATGAAGCCGGGCTCAGGCCATCCCGTGAATGCGGTTGCCCACTCCCGGCCATATGACCTTCAGCGATCCTCCCGGGTATGCCACAGCCGTAGCACGTAAAGGGTCGAATCCCGGATTTCGTAGCGAATCTCGTACTCCCCGACCAGAATCCGCCGCACCTCACGCGGCGCGAACTGGAACAGTTGCTCGCCCAAACGGGGATTGCTCAGCAGGATGGATGGGGCTTTGGTCAATGCCTGCACCGCTTTCACCGCAGCCGGCTTGTTAACGGGGGCCAGGAACTCATACAGACGCGCCAGATCGGAAAGCGCCTTGCCGGTCCACTTCAGCTCCATCAGCGTGGCATGGGCAGCGGCTTGTCGGTGCCAAGGCTGTCAGCCCATGCCTGCACGGCTTGGTGATCCATCACGCGGCCTGCATCCACGTCGACCAGCGCCTCCTGGGTCAGGCGGTCGCGCTCTTCCTCCCGGGCGATCCAGGCCGAGAGCGCCTGCTTCACGATCCAGCCGCGCGAGCGATCCAGCCGCGCCGCCATCTGATCGACTTTCTCAGCCAGCGGAAGCGGGACGTGCGCGGTCAGCACTTTGGTTTCTGCCTGGGTCATGTTGCACCTCCTCTATCGGTACTTGATCTTGTCCAAGCCTGCGACTTTGTGATCTCCGGCACGGCGGGCACGCGGAAAAATGCCCATTGGCGCGGCGCTCATGGTCACGACGATTACTTTTCAATCATAATGATTGGGTGTGAATAGATCAAGCTGCGTGTCAGGCGGACCCAAACCTTTCAGGGCGAGTATCCGGGGAACGCATCTGGAAGGGTCGGAGAGTTTCCTGTACATCCCGATGATGGCATGATGACGGCATGGGCGTGGATCGGAGAGCCATTGCGGCTGCGACAAGTGGAGGAATCGATCCCGCTTCCCCTGTGTGCGCCTTATCATGCGCACGCTTGCCGGTTGAACCTCAACGGCAGACTCCGCCGGAAAGAGAAGGATTCGCCACATCGGAGGGAGCGGCGCGGCGAACCCTGGGAGAGAAATGCACTGAAACCGGACAGCATGGCAACTCGCGTGGCAAATTCAACGAGAATCAACGAGAAGCCGATGGCAGAATAACGCGTTCCTGCCCGCGAGGGAATGCGACATATTGCCGCGGGGCGAGATCCATCAGGCCGTTGGCGGGGAATCGGTGCCGGCAACACCGGTCCGGGAAACATGGCATAAGAAGCCATGAGGAAGGCATGAGCGCAGGGGGCATCCGTCGGCGGAGACCGCCTCGCTCACGCCGCGGCCGCAGGCCGATCTGTCCATTCTTTTCATCTCATGACTGCGGTTCCGGGCTGCGGGCCCTGATCTTCCCTTTCCGCAAAAGATCAGAAGATAAGCCAGATGATCAGCAATATGAATGCGGGCACGCCCAGAAGCCAGGCAATAAAATATTTACCCATGTCAGTTCTCCCAGAAAAAATGAAAAAATGCGGATGGCGCAGTAAAATCTCCTGCTTTTCCCGCCTCATTCACATAAATGTCTGAACGACAGCCGGACTTTCAGACCTTTCTCACGACTGAAAGGCAGACCTACAGAGAGGATGATGGGGGTTGAAGCCGGCGAATTCTGTGCGGGGGATCACTTAGCGCGATCTGGCCCGGCATGATTCGAGGGTTTCCAGGATGTTGCGGGTAGATGATTTCGGCTGCGGATGGATGAAACGGGCGATGAGGGCAGAAGGCGCGACCGTAACGTGCGGAACGCTCTTCCGCGCGCAAAGGACGGATTGGAGGCCAGAGCCGCGCTGGCTGATCAGTAACTACCTGCTCCGCATCCTCCCTTGGTGAAAACGTCCGACTGGAGGCAGGATTCTGCTCGTCGGTGGAAACCACCGCAGCCCCGAGTCTCAGTTCCAGCCTGGGTTCCGCTGAGCTCCGGGGGCAAATCCAAACTCGGTGTTACGCCCCCGAAGCAATATAATCCCGTCCCGCAAGTTGCGACGCCATCCTGCGGTGAAAAGCGGCTTCGGTGGCTTTCTCTGCCGCCCGCCTGTATTTTTGCACTAGAGCGGAGGCACGCAACTGTGAATTCTGCCCGTTTCTCCCGGAGTAGTAGCTTTTGTCCTTGTAATACTGGGAATACTGGAGGCGTTTCTCGTGTTCCGCTGCTATTTCCAGCAGTTTGCTGGCCCGGCTTTCATAGCGCCTGGCGAACTCGTCGTGGACCACAAAAGTTCCTGCACCTTGCGCGGCGATGCTCGCATTGTCGTTCCCCGCTTCGACCGTACCGGTCTCGGCGCAGGAGGCCAGCAGGCCCAGTATGGAAAGGCAG
>CAYXQR010000029.1:0-9006 GCA_964466955.1 uncultured Nitrosospira sp. | reverse complement strand
ATTTCGACCGGGAGCCGGTGAGCCTGGAAGGGATACGGCCGAACGGGACGCGGGTCGGCATTTCCGGAATGAGCGAGGGAACGTGCGACCAGCTCTACCTCGCCCTGCGGCTGGCCGCGCTGGAACTGCATCTGGAGCAATCCATGCCGCTCCCTTTCATCGCGGATGACCTTTTCGTCAACTACGACGACGCCCGGTCGGAAGCGGGGCTGGAAGCGCTGAAGTCATTATCCGGAAAAACGCAGATCATCTTCCTGACCCACCACGCCCATCTGGTGCCTTGCGTCCAGCGGGTATTCGGCAAAGAGGCCAGCATCATCGAACTGTGATTCAGTGTATTTCTTATAACACATGAATAAACCCCTTTCATACTACCTCGAAGATGGGTTAACTCAAACTAAACTGATATACCATTAAATGAATAGGCATATGCTGTTCGATTCAAATTACTTTATAAGCAATGAGGAGAGGGATGTGACAGATATTCAAAACACTGATATGCAAATAGAAGAAGAGGAGGATGAAGAACCCTATGTGGAGTTCGATATATCAGTTTCACCATCCGACCCGACATTAGAACTTCTTTCACAACACATTGATAGTAAGGACATTATTGTTCCATTTTATCAACGAAAATATGTCTGGAAGATAGAGCAAGCCTCGAGGTTAATTGAGTCATTTCTTATGGGTTTACCTGTTCCTCAGGTTTTTCTTTATGTAAACAATGATGAGGTGCTAGAAATTATTGATGGACAACAACGAATAATGTCCATTAAATATTTCTTCGATGGTTTTTTTGGAGAAGCAGATAATCGAGATAAGAGGCAAGTTTTTAAATTGAAAGGTCTCTCTGAAAGATCGGAATATAACGGAAAAACCTTTAAAGAGTTGTCGGAGAAAGATCAAAGAAAACTCAGAAATTCGACCTTAAGAGCAATAAACATCAAACAGCTAAGGCCATCGTCTGAAAGTGATAGCGTATTCCATATCTTCCAGAGGCTAAATACTGGTGGCACTCAACTGAAGCCCCAGGAAATCAGGAATGCTGTTTATAGAGGCAGCATAGTCTCTCGCTTAGAATCAATTAACGATAATAAAGATTGGCAGGATATTCTTGGATTAAAAAGACCGGCTAATAGCCAAAAAGATGTAGAGCTTGTTTTAAGACTTTTTTCACTGTATGAAAACTGGGACAGTTATGAAAAACCCATGCTTCGATTTTTAAATGGATCGATGAGTAAAAGCCGAGATTTTTCTTCAGATCGTGCAAAAAAATTTGAGAATAAATTTCCGATTGCAGTTAATAAAGTGAATTCTGTTCTTACTAAGCCTTTCAGACCAAAAGGAGTTATAAATACTGCCATGCTTGAGGCAGTGCTTATAACTCTTCTTGAGAATGAGGAGATTACGCCCGATCAGTTAAAGAGTAGATATATTTCTCTCCTAGAAAACAAAGAATTTGAAAAGTATATAAGAGGCGGTACTACCGATACACTAGTATTAAAATCACGCCTATCATTAGCTAAAAAAATTCTAAAAAATGCCTAGGATCGATCTTGATTTGCACCTAAACAAAATAGATATTCTTGCGCGTGGAATTATCAATCACGTTTCGCATAATACAAAGGATGTTGAGCTTCGTGCGGACTTGGCAGGGTTACTAGTAGTGACGATAGTCGCATCTTATGAAACTTGTGTGAAGGATACACTTGTCCGTTTCGCATCCAAACATCATGCTGTTTTTGGTAGTTTTGCAGAAAAAAATTATGAAAAGCTAAACAGTAGGATTGATATATGTGATTTGCATGGATATGCAAAAAAATTTGGGGAGGAAATAAGCAAAAAATTTAAGAATAATTTATCTTGTAGAAGACGAAGGTTAAGCAATCGAATAGGTCAAGACATTGAAAACGGATACAAATCGATGTTGTCTTGGAGACATAGTTTTGCCCATGCTTGGATAAGAACAACGACGATTGAGGAAGCCATGAATACGCACAGGTTAGCAAAGAGAGTACTATACGCGTTTGAAGAAGCATTTCATGATTGATGAGATCGCGGCTATACACTTAAAGCAATTACTGTGGGCAACGATATCCTACTTCGTTATACACAAAATGATACTTAACTTGAAAAACTGTATAGCCATCGCACCAATATTTCATTTGCTGTACATCCCCTAGTGCATATGCAAGGAAGGACAAGGTTGCTTAAGTCGCAGCAATAATGATTTTCAACGAAGGGAGTATTGGATGAGTTCCAGAAATATTGTATCCGTCATAGCTCTTGGCGTCGCTCTGACCGGTTGCGGCGGCGGGCTTCCGGAAGTCAATTCGACGAACTGTTCCGGCACGGGCATGCAGTCGTCGCTCACGGCTTTCGATAACGAAGCCGAGCGGCAGGCATTCATCGATAAGTGCCAGGAGTTGAACGCGAAGTAGCCCGAAGAGGCTGTGGCTGACCGGCTGGGTATAGAGGCGGAGCTTCGCAGGGATTGGCAGTAAAGAGCCCAGGATACCAGGGGCATCAAAGGCATCAAGATAATCGCAGGTCGGACTGCGCCCGACGAGTGCGCAGTGAGGGCAGGTTTCGCCCGCCTTGTCTCACTGCCCCCTGTTCAGCACGACGGGTTCGATCCGCACGGCAGGAAGGATGCTTTCCGCGGGAGCACTGACGTTCTCCACTTTCTCCAGAGACGCGACCGGTGCGGGCGTGCCGAAGCGTTTCCTGCGCGCCGCGCGCTCGACCACGGTGATGAAGACGTAATCCGGCTGGTAGGTTTCCACCAGGCGGGCCAACAGGTCGGGGTCGGCCTCGTCGTAGTGGAGCTGCAGCGTTTCGCTGAAAGTGGCGGCCATGAAAGGCGCCAGCGCCGTGCCGAACGAATCGCGCAGCCACAGCACTTTCTTCTCGTTCAGCGCATAGCGGGATTTCACCAGCAGCGGACGCCGCGCCGTGTGGATCTGCGGGTTGCCGCCGGACTGCCTGAGGCGTCCGGTTTCGAAATCGTACTGCTCGATCTCGACAGCATGATCGTGGTCGCCCAGGATATCCATGACCACTTCGCTGTCGCGCAGGGTTTCCTTCAGGCTCAGGAATTTCGCCAGGTCCCCGCCGTCGCGATGATTGATGGCCGATACGCGCACCTGATGCTCGGTCAGCAGGCGCAATGCGGGGTCGCCACGGGCGATATCCGCTTCAAAGGCGCGAAAGGCGATCCATGCGCCCAGGCTGTTCCAATGGGTGTCCGTCTTGTAGTAGAGCGATTGCCCAAAGCGGGATTTCGCCGCTTTCAGCGCCGCGCGGGTGTCGATGTACAGCCCCGGGCTGACGCTCGCCAGCAGCGCATCCGTGCGTGAGCGGGCCGCCGGCTGCGCCCAGTCGGGCAGATATTCCGGATAGATGGTGTTCTTGTCCGGGCCCAGCATCACGCGGAACATGCGGACCCCCTTGAGGCTGAGCCACTGGCTCCAGGAATCGGTGGCGCGGCCGATCGCCCCCGCGACCTGCGCATCCCTGCCGGTGGGGCCGTGGCGCCCGCTGCTGACGGTATCCTGGTACTGCTCGCCGAGGTAGAGCCAGTCGTCCTTGCCGATGAAGACCTGATCCGGATTCGTCGATATCCCGTGCGGGTAGGAAAAGCGGCTCAGGAGGGGCAGCGCGAAGTCGAGGTTGTAGAGCACCGATCCGCTCCACCATGCCTCCCCGTTTTTCCCCTGCCCGTGCCTGCCCTCTCTGTCGAAAGAAGACAAGTTGATCGCGGGGACGATGGCAAGCGCGAGCAGCGCCACCCCCACGAATGTCAGAACGCTTCTTTTCATGCCCTATCGCCCGTCATAATGCCCACCCTGTCGTTCATATCACCCGTCATTTCACCCGGGCTCAGAAATTGAAGTAAAGGAAAATGGAACTGGTCGACACCATGGTGCTGTACATCGCGACGCAGAACAGCAGCAGCGCGCCGGAAAGCTTGACGGCGCCCTGCCCTTCCGTCATCAGCTCGAACGAGTTCTTGCGGCTGATGATCCACAAGGTGAGCACGATGGCGCCGTAGCAGAGCACGTTGGCGGCCAGGCCGGCGGGCAGCCAGTCCAGGAGATGGTCGGAAAACCATCCGCCCCACACCAGGCTGCGGGTGGGCACATCCATCACCGAGAAAGCGGAAATCGAACCGATGTCGGCCATCCCGCGCAGGATGCGGAGGGCGCTGTCCAGCGAATCGGCGCGGAAGAACACCCAGGTGACATTGATGAAGCCAAAAGTCAGCAGCCATGCCAGCGCCCTGGGCAACCTCAGGCCGAGCCCGCTCCATGCGCGGTGCACGACCAGCGCCAGGCCATGGAACGCGCCCCACAGCACGAACATCCAGCTTGCCCCGTGCCAGAGGCCGCCCAGGATGAAAGTGGCCATGAGGTTCAGGTAGACGCGCGGGGTGGAGCAGCGGTTGCCGCCCAGTGGAATGTAGAGGTAGTCGCGCAGGTAGCGGCTGAGGGTGATGTGCCACCGGCGCCAGAAATCCTGTATATCCAGCGCCTGGTAGGGCGAATTGAAGTTGATGGGCAGCCAGATGTTGAACAGCAGCGCCGCGCCGATCGCCATGTCGCAATAGCCGCTGAAATCGAAATAGAGCTGGAAAGTGTAGGAGAGGCTCGCCGCCCAGGCGCTGAAGAAATCCAGCGGCGCGTCGCCATCGAACCCCGCGTTCGCCCAGAGCGCGAACGTGTCCGCGATGACCACTTTCTTGAACAGGCCGATGCTGAAAATGAACAGCCCCAGCGCGATATGCCGGTAGCGCACCGCCAGCACCCAGCGCGACCGGAACTGGGACATCATCTCGCGGTGATGCAGGATCGGGCCTGCGATCAAATGCGGAAAAAAAGTGACGAACAGCACATAGTTGAGGAAGTCGTATTCCTTCGCTTCGCCGCGGTAGCTGTCGACCAGATAGGCGATCTGCGTGAAAGTGAAGAAGCTGATGCCCAGCGGCAGCAGAATCTCCGGCAGGACGATGCCGAGATGGAACGCGGCATTGATATTGTCGGTGAGAAAATTGGCGTACTTGAAATACGCCAGCAGGCCAAGGTTGGCGGCGATACCCACGCCCAGGACAACGCGGGGGGGAAGCCATACGCTTTCCCGTTCCAGCGCGGAGGAAAGGCGCGTGCCGACCGCGAAGTTGAACAGGATGGAGCCCACGAGGATCGGCAGGTAGGCGATGTTCCAGTATGCGTAGAAAAAAAGGCTGACCAGCACCAGCCAGGCCTTGCCCGCGAGAACAAGCCGCAGGCGGTTGAGGCCGAAATAGCCCATGAAGGCAATGGGCAGAAACAGCAGAATGAACTTGGGAGAACTGAAAATCATCGGTGCGCGACCTCCGCCATGCTCGTCCCGTTCAACTGGTCAGCCAGCTGAACCGGTTGCCCTGTTCGCTTTATCCATCATCATTTTTTCATGCCTCCTTCATCCTGTGCCCCTCCCGCTTCTCCGCCTTGCCTCCATCGCTCAACCATTCCTGCCAACGAAGCCGGCAACAGACAGTGTCCCCGCGCCACCCCTGACCACCCCGGCAGGCGCGGCCCAATCCGCGACAGTCTCCCGCGAAATGATGGCGGAAGAGCGCCGGAAGAACAGGTGCTGCCGGAATGGATCGAAGTCGGCAGCCGCAGCCAGTCTAACCCGCTGCGCCGATACTGCGCCTGCAATGCGTCAGCCCGGCCGGGTCGGCATGCCAATCGGCCTCTGGCAGGCGCGCTGCCGGAGAGGCGAGGAATCACGCACCGTTCCGGCTGGCGGCGGAAACAGGCGGACGGACGAGAGAAAAATGCTGACAGGAGTAATAGGAGTAATGCCGCTTCAATCACGTTGTAGGGAACGCTCTGGCTCGATTGTACTCCCATGCTGGCGATATGGGGAATCAAGGAATAGCTGAATTAATCTCCACTGGCGCGACCACGGCTTTCCGAATGCCGGAAATGCGGCGAGGCGGGTGTGCGGCAGTAGGTTGCCCTTGCACCAGCAGAGGGTCATCGACCGGGTGACCAATCCAGAAAGGCAACCATGCCGATGCGTTCGCCCACCAGGCCGATGTCGAGCATGGGTGTTTAAATCCTCCTGAACTCGACCGAACATTGTCTTGACTGAAGGCACATCCAGACCCCGATTCTGGTCATGCTGCCAGCAATCAATGACTGACCGTCTTGTTGAACGTGGACTTGTCATGTACCAGCAGCTTGTTTCTATCTACGAACGTGCCGACCCTCTCCGCAATCAAGCTATGCCCGTGCGCATTGGGATGTCCGTCTCCTTTTAGAAATAATTCTTCATTCGGAATATCAAACTTTGATGCGTCGAGAAATGCAATGTTTTCATCCCAGGCCCGGCTGGAAAGATAATGAAAATTTTCGGCCGGGGAGCCTATTCCAACATTCACGACAAGAAGCTTTGCGCCGTTTCTCCGTGCAATCTTACCCATTTCGTTTATCACAAACTCCGTGGCGGGGATCCAATCATCTTTGGGCAAAGTGACCATCTGCCGCCCGAGCATGGCGGCAATGCGATCACGAACGGCCAGATAACCGAACCGGATGTTATCGAAGGATACGTAATCCTTACGGCGGGCCCATTCAAAATAATCGACTGATGCGCTGACGTTATCCAAGGGAATGTTGTCATCTATATAGAAATCGCCGTTATCATTCTTCCTGACAGTCGGCACATACAAGCAGTAGGGCCCGTAAGTGGAAGCGCATGGAGTTACATTCCGACGCAGATGATCATCTATGAAACCATAAATAATTAGTTTGCTCTCCCCGCCCAGCTTTTTCAGCATCTGAAGAGACTGGATGCTTCCATAACTATTCATTCCCAGATTCTGAACACTGGAATTCAATTTTTTGGAAACTTTCCTGGAATAGGTTTCATCATTTGATACGCCATGGCCCCACGTGTACGAACATCCGATCACAGTAACGGGAAAGCGCGATGAACCCCTTTCCGATTCTGCCGAGATCCTTGCGCCATTTGCATCAGTTATTTGTTCATAAGTCAGGCGAATCAAAGGATGAGTTCTAACGGATTTAGAGTTTGATGTTGCTCGGAATCCTGTTTCAGGATCATATTGCAAAAGCGGGTCCCCTGATAAAATCAGTTCCGGCACTGGGCCTTGCAACAGTTTGAATGAATAGGCATAAAAACCTGCCAGCAGCGCAAAGGTGGTCACCGTTACCAACACCAGCGCGTTTATCAAGTGATGTTGAACCTTGTTCATTTGCAGCCCGCAAAATAATCACGCCGCAGGTCCATGTAACGCGTGTAAATAGCTCCTTGAAACTTCCGATGCCAGCGACCGATCGGTAATTGAGCGGTCGGGGGGTTTTTACCGGATATTGTCAAGTACACTGGAGGTGAACCAACAGGCAAAATTAGGCAAAATAAATGCGAAGTTATACTGCTGCATTTTAATCCAGTTCATATGCATTCTTGTAATCCTTCATCAGAGATTTATCCTGCGCTTCTTTTTTAAGAAGGCAATTCCCGACGACGAGCAATTCAATCTCCGTCCCCATAAGACAATGGAATGCATCCTCTGGTGTGCAGACAATCGGTTCACCCCGAACGTTGAAGGAAGTATTCACTAGAACCGGACAGCCTGTGAGCTCCTTGAATTTCATGATCAGCCGGTGATACTTTGGATTTGTTTCCTTGTGGACAGTCTGGATACGTGCCGAGTAGTCTACATGGGTAATCGCCGGAATTTCCGACCGCACCAGGTTCAGCTTCTCGATACCGAACAGCTTCTGCTGCTCGTCCGACATAGGCAGTTTCCTGGCCTCCGCCACGTCGGCGACCAACAGCATGTATGGGCTGTCCGTATCGATCTGAAACCAGTCCGAAACATCTTCGCGAAGAACGCTTGGGGCAAAGGGTCGAAACGATTCACGGTATTTAACCTTGAGATTGAGTTGTTTCTGAATGTCCGGAGAACGTGGATCGGCAATGATAGAACGTCCACCCAGTGCTCTCGGTCCGAACTCCATTCGCCCTTGATGCCAGCCGACCGCATTGCCGTCGGCAAGGGCGTGAGCGATGATTTCGACGAGTTCATCGTCGGATACCGTGGCAAAGACCGCGCCAGCCTTGCTCAGCCGGTCTTCAATGTCGTTCTGGCTGAACTCAGGACCGAGATAGGATCCCTTCATGCCGTCGCCAGATTTGACGGTTCTGGTACGATTCAGCATGAGGTGATACGCGCCCAGCGCCGCACCGATCGCCCCTCCGGCATCGCCGGACGCAGGCTGAATCCAGATGTTATCAAAGACTTTTTCTCTGAGCAGTTTACCGTTTGCAACGCAGTTCAAGGCAACGCCCCCGGCAAGACAGAGATTCTTTTGCCCTGTGGATTTCCGGATACCCCTGGCGAGCTTGATGACCACTTCTTCCGTTACCGCTTGCACCGAAGCAGCCAGATCCATTTCGCGCTGGGTAAGCAAACTTTCTGATGTCCTCGGTGGCCCACCAAAGAGAGCATCGAAGCGTCCATTGGTCATAGTGAGCCCGGTACAGTAATTGAAATAGCTCATGTCCAGATGAAAGGAGCCGTCTTCCTTGATGTCAATAAGGTGATCTTTGATCAGATCGACGTATTTGGGTGTGCCATAGGGCGCCAATCCCATGACTTTGTATTCGCCGGAATTGACCTTGAAACCGGTATAGTAGGTGAAGGCGGAGTAAAGCAGCCCGAGGGAATGCGGGAAGTGAATTTCCTTATGGACCGAAAGCTGATTGCCTTTGCCAATCGCCAGAGAGGTCGTCGTCCATTCACCGACACCATCCATGGTCAGAACGGCCGCTTCTTCATAGGGTGAAGGAAAAAAGGCGCTGGCAGCGTGGCTCAGATGGTGCTCTATGAAAAGCAGTTTCTCATCCGGGATATTCAGCGTGGTGAGAATCTTGCCTTTGATCCACAACTTCTCGTTGAACCAGGTGATCATTGACTCTCGGAATACG
>CAYXQR010000028.1:0-14175 GCA_964466955.1 uncultured Nitrosospira sp. | reverse complement strand
ACTGGTCCGCAAGCGAAAACGTCGATTGAGGGGGATTGCTGTAGACCGCGTAGCTATTTTCCGCATAGGCCGGCGAAACGGTACCCATGCTGATGTACGCCAGATCCAGATCCTGCCCAGCTCCGCTTGTGTTCACTGAATTGGCGGAGCCGTTCAACGACGTGGAAATGTCCGCTGTGTTGGAGACGGCCAGACGCGAAAAATCGCCTGCATCAACCTGAGTACCGGTGGAATTGTACCTGATTGTAAAGTTTGTAATGTCCAGTACCGAGGTTGCCAATGCTCCTGCCTGTGCAGTTGTGACTACTGTCATACCCGTTAAGGCAAGGCTGGTTGCCAGTGCCAATGTTTTTAGTTTCATCATTTTCTCCGATTTAAAAAAATATACATGCGTATGATACTTCGGACTCCCTTTCCGACACTATTACGTTAAGCACATACCATGCCAGAAATGAAATATCACATAATATGTTGTTTATAATTATGTTTTTTTCCATAGGAAAAATAATTGATCCCTACTTCAGCCTCAGGTGTAAGAAGGCTCGACGGTTCTGGTGCAGGCGATTCAGCGCTTGTTATTCAAATTCTAATTAGAAACAGAATTTATTATCCAGTCCCACCCGGCAATGCTGCGCATGCGTTGCGGGCTTGATTCCAGACTCCAGCCCACGCCGTCAAGCACTATGACAACATTCTCATTCGGGTAGCGTGCGGCAATCTCATCCAGAAACACTTGCATGCATGTGCTGTTGACTTGCGGCAGTATCAACGAATCAAAGCGCCCGTCAACCGGGCTGACGGCGCCCCATAGGCATAGGTGTATTGCTGCGTCACCATGGCGCGAACCAAGGGTCTGTGCGGCTTTTTGTCCCAGCAGTGACGCACGTCGCTGATCCGGCCAAAACGGGCTTCGTCCTGAAACATCAGCCTGAGCGGGCGCGTGACGGCAAATGCCGCTAATGCCGCTACTGCCTCTGCCAGCCGCTCGGGGAGTTTTTTTTCCACTCATCCCGTGCAGCCGGATCGGCTTGCGGATGGCTCTTTTCCGGCGCAAGCTTGCGCCAGCCATGGCGGGACAACATCTGGTACAGCGTGGATAGCGCCAGCGTCTTGCCAAGCCTGGCCTCTATCGCGGGCTTCAGGGGCGGAACAATCACCACCCCGTCCGTTGCGGCAGGCTTCAGCACTTCTTCCAGTATCTGCGCCTCCCGCTCCAGGCTGGCCTTGGCCCGGTTGCGCAGTTCCCGCTTGCTGCGCGTCGCTTTCTTTTCTCCCATCAATACCCGGCCAAACCGGGTACGCATCGTACAGGTGACACCCACCGAAAACTTTAGTGTAATGGAGTTCCATGGATAAAGGAGAGTCGCGGTATCAAACGCTTGAGCAACTGCACGAGCGACGCAAGCAGGTCATCCCTCTCTCCAAACGAGGCATCAAGTCGTGAATCGTCGAGATGACGGGTCTGAGCTACTTGGGCATCCGCGCCGCCATTGATCTATGCGAGCAAGGTGAATGGTCAGATATCCGACCTGTCGGCCGCGGTCGTGAAGTCGGCCAGGCGGGCATCCTGATCGCCGCACAGGAGCAGGCTATCTGCAAGATCATCTGCAACAAGCTCCCCCGAGGGGCACAGGTATGGCTTGACGAGCACTATCCGGCCATTGAAACCCAAGCGAAAGCCGGGGGTGGCGAGATTCATTGGGGCGAGGAGACGGCTTTGGTCAACATCGACGTGCGCGACAGGAGCTACGTGTCCGCCGGCAAAACCCCCGTGACCTAAGCGCCGGCAGCGCACGCCAGAAGCTCTCGATGATTGCCACCGTCACGAACCAGGGCAAGACGGGCTGGATAATCACTGATGAGGCCTTCAACTCGGGCAAGCTCATCGAATTCCTGCAGGCGGTCATCAAGGATGCAGGCAAGAAAGTACCCTGATTCTGGACAACCGGCGAGCACATCACAGCAAGCCGGTGGAGGCTTGGATGGCTGAGCGCACCAGCAGCAGGATCAAGGTGTTTTATCTACCCAGGTACAGCTGGGAATTGAACCCGGAAGAACGTCTGAATGCCGATCTGAAGCAGGCTATGCACAAGCAATGCCCGTCAGAACCAAAGCCAATCTGCGGTAGGCTGCCAACGAGCACATATTCATGCTGGAAAAATCCCCCGTGTGCCTCAAAACTACTTCCATGGCCCCAGGGTCAAATATGCAGCAGGTTGAGACTTCTTAAATCCATGCCTCGTCCGACTTTGATCAAAACGTCGTCAATTGATGACGGGATAATCCTGAGCCAAGGAGACGAAAAAGGAGTCTGTCAGACTCCTTTTTCGGACTGCATAGGTAAAGATTTTATGCGCGGCGCTTACGGCTCAGACCCAGGCCCAGCAGACCCAACCCCATAAGAGCCAAGGTCGCGGGCTCAGGCACGGCCAGTACTTTCCTGGCATCGGCCTCGGCGGTTGAACGGATGGTCAGTTGGTAATCATTATTGGCCAGCAGTGCAATAGTCGTGGCGCTCCAGGTGTCATCAATTGCCGTGCCCAAAGTCATGCCAGGAGGCAGGCTTGATCCGTTAAACGGCGCGTTTCTCGAAACGGCTGTATTCAGGTTGAAAGGATCAATTTCGGAAGCGAGGCCCGTTGAATTATTGTTAACGCCGTCCGGCTGCCAGTTTACGATAGTAGCACCTGCCGTTCCATGTCCCCCTTCCAAATCGACTATGGAGAAAACCAGGCCGTATGAAGCGGAAGCCGCGGTAGGAAATATTGCGTCATCGTTGGTAAAGGCTTCCAGATATGCTCGCGCGTCAAAGTTGAAGTCGAGTGCGCCGCCTGAGCCAAGTGCGAATATAAAACCGGCGTTCAAACCATTGTTGGCTGTGGAAGATCCATCCCCCGGCTCGCCATGCAGGGATACATAGGCCGCGTGAGAAGCTGTTCCCGGCCCCGGCGATGCAAGCGGCAGACCGGTTATAGGCGAACCAAGCTGCGACTGATCCGCTGCAGCGAAACTGGCGCTGGGTGGACTGGAGATAACCGGGTACGCATTGTCGACGAGAGGGTTGCATCCTGATCCCGTACAAATGGGAGTGTAGTTAAGATCTTCACCCGTTCCCGACAGGCTAGCGGGTGCAATGGTTGTTCCGTTCAGTGAAGCCGTGATATCCGCAGTGTTGTTTGCCGCTATATTTGAGAAGTTGCTTACATCCAGCTGTATCCCGCCTCTGCTGAGTGTGAAGTTTGTTATATCCAGCACCGATGTAGCCAGTGCTCCCGCCTGCGCCGTTCCCGTTACAGCTGTCGCCGATAATGCGATACTGGTGGCCAAAGCCAAAGTTTTCAGTTTCATCGCTTCCTCCAATCTAAGGATCATGTTTCAGACGTTGCCTGGATTTGCTCTTGATACATGGGACTTCAACCAAGAACAAGCACAGATCGCGCCACCGACAGAAGAGACATATGTATCCCTTTGTTTTATATAATTACCCTTTTATAGAAAAAGAATATGAACGGACCCGGACGCCCTCAAGCGAAGCAGAGTGTAAGAAAAATCGACACTCATTTTGCTTCCATTGGGAGACACAACGTACTGTCGCTTGAGTTCTTCAGGTTGAGCGAGCAGTCAGGGCAGCATACGGCTGAGAATCAGTCGCCTGAGCCTCTGCATGGGACCGCGCATGCCCCAGAGATAGGTTCTGCGGTGAAATCGCCGCAGCAGGGCGTCGAATTGATACACGGTGGGCGCCGCCATGCGCTGTCCCTTGCCGATCAGCAACCCGATCACCTCGGTTGCAATGATTCCGGCGATCATGAAAGGCGCGGCGCCTACAGAAGGAAGCCGGCGCTTTGCCGTATTAGGCTGCTTGCGATCCAGGTAGCGCAGGATGTAGGGCTTGGGCATGATCCCCGCGATGAGCGCTACTATACGATCCCGCTCGCTCATGCGGGCATGAAAACCGAAATAATCCTCGAAGGACATTCCCCTGGGGTCGAACATGAGCAGGGTGAAGCCGAAACCCAGGGGAGGCGCGGTCAGCACCCAGATTCCCTTCTCCCGGGCGCGGCCATATAGCAGGAACCGCTCATCGAAACAGTAGAAATCAAGCGAATCCACGATGACATCCACGCCCTGCAAAAAACTGTCAATATTCTCGACAGTAACTCCTTCCGGAAACACTTCAACCTCGGCTTCCGGGTTGATGGACAGCACGGTTTCCCGGGCAACTTCGGCTTTGGACCGGTCCAGATTAGGTATCGTGGCGCCGACCTGGCGATTGAAATTGGCTAGTTCGAAGGTATCCGGGTCCGCCAGATGAAACCTGCCTATGCCCATGCGGGACAACGCATGAACCTGCGCCCCTCCCGTACCACCTAACCCGGCAATGGCAATACGGGAATTCCTGAGGCGCTTCTGTTCCTCAACGGATATGAAACCCAGGTTGCGGTTGAATGCTTCGAAGTAATCATATTGCATGATATCTTCCGTTGGCGAGCGCTTACTTGAGACCGACGAGAACGCCGTGATCGAGTGGCAAGTCCTGATCCAGCCGCACGGTCTGCCTGAAACCCACCTCTTTCAACACACCTTGGTAATCCTTCCAGGCATGGAGCATGCCCTCTCCCGTTGCGATCGCCAGAAAATAAGGCGAGCCTAGCGCCGCGCTCAGGGGACCGCTGTCGTCGTCCGCTCCCATCATGTTGAAGATCACCACAGCCCCTCCGGGCGGCAGCGCATCGAAAGTACGCCTGAGCAGAACGCGGTTATGCTCCATGGACCAGATGGTCAGGATATGGCAATAGACCACGCAATCCGTTCCGGGAGGAAACGGATCATGGAAGAAATCACCCGCCCAGGTGGAAACACGATCGGTCATCCCGGCCTGCTGTATATGCTTCCGGGCATGCTCGCATATGGGAGCGGAATCGAATATGCATGTTTTGGCTGTAGGATAACGCGTCGCGATCGCCATGGCGTTGGTGCCATCCCCGCCCCCGGCATCGACCACCAGCCTGTATTGGCCGAAATCCAGGGCAGCAGGCAAAAAGGAGTTGGCCTGCCTGGAGAGCGAGCTCATGGCATCCTGAAATATCTTCTGCAGGGGCTCATCGTGCGTCAACCGCTGATACAGCGCCCGCTCCGTTCCAGGAAAACGGTCGAGCCCCACATTCCGATTCTGTTTCAACGAAGCCACAAAATCCTGCATGCCCGGATACACGATATGCGCCTGCCAGCCGAGGATGGGAGCAGCGTAGCCCGGCTTGCCTTTGACCAGTCTCGCCTCTGTCAAACCCGCATTCCGATAATGCCCTTCACTGTTCCGTATGACCAGACCCAGTGCTGTTAGGCCAATCATGAGGATGCGGGCAGGCTGATATGCGAGGCTCAGCGCCTCTGCCACCTCGTCCAGAGTCATATCCGGCCTGCTGGAAAGTTTATCGTACAGGCCAAGCTCCACACCTGCCCATAGCAGCTGAAAGGCGTTGTGCCCCCCCGCGATCAATATCAGTTTTTCGAAATCAAGCTCTTTCATAGTCATCAGTCACCCAAAAATAATGTGCCTAACCGTTGGCCCCTTCACTCGATACCGCCGGGTTTCCGGCGATACCGCCGGTTTCGTCAGTCCCCACCTCCAGGCCCGGCAGCGAAATCCGCCGGGAGCGGGCTTGCGGTCTTTGTCCATGTCCCAGCCGGCCCATGAATACCGCGTTGGCGGACTGTCCGCCCGCAAGCCGGTCGAGCACGACAGCCAGGCGATGCGCCTCCCGGTTCGCGGCGCATACCTGAGAAAGGGGAAGTTTCTCTCTCACATATCTGCTGAAAACCAGGGGTGTGATCTCGGGCTGCATTTGCAGGCCCAGCTTCGTCGCGGTAAGCCAGAAACGCTGCACAGCCCGTCCCGCCTCGACGTTATCGTCTATTCCCTCTGACACATTGTTGCGCAAAAGGATGAAGTGTCCCGCGCAAAACAATGCAGGCAGCAAATCCAGTTCAATGCGAGGAATAAGGTGTCCCGCCAAATACTTGTTGAGAAAGCTCACGCGTTGCCAACTCCCCATCGCCCAGCGCATGAGCTTCAGGGTGAAGGGATCAAGTCCCACGGCTGCATCCGGAATCCGGTCCACGGACTCGCTTGCATTCCACTCGATGATGTCGCGATGCACCTCATACGCCTCCGGTATCGTCAGCCGAATCTTTGCGTTCGCAAACAGGAGTCTGGCCACCGACCAGCGACCCTGCCAGCCATCGATCCAAAGCAGAGTGTAAAAATTTCCGACACTCGCGGTCAGCTCCCGTTTTTCATCCTGCGTGAGTGAGGTGGTAGAGAGTACCCTGCGCTGGGTGCATCGCTGCTCGATAAAAGGAAGCAGGACATCGGGCTCGATCTGCTCGTCCGTATGTAAAAGAATATCGTATATCGGAAGAGTTTCCGGCGTCCCCGAGCGCCGGGAGATATCGGCGCGCAGATGCAGTCCTGTCGCCGCCAGGCAGATCGTTTCGAGCAGGGCACCATGAGCCAGCTGACTGCCGAAACCATTCAGATCATACAGGCAATACTCGCGAGTATCGAAACCATGCACTGCTATATGGAATTCATTCATGATCTGGAAGCGCCAAGGCTGGGTATTGTCCCCACTAGGCGCCCATCGCGCCAGTTCCAGTATTTGCTCAGCCGCATTTGACATTACTGTTTTCCTGGAACCTGAACGGAGCATGGAAGGGTTCCAGCATACAAGTCCAGGGTCATCATCCTTTTGTTTATATGTTGAAAGGAGTAGCGCTCCTGGCAAGGATATCCGAATTTGCCCCCGAATTTGCCCCCGAATTTGCCCAACAAGCGCGATACGTGCAACGGTCGGCCAGATTAAATCAGACTCTGTCGAATCCTGGCTGAGGTGATCGGCAAACGATCGTGAATGACCACGCCTGCAAAACGCATTTCATCCACCGCTTGTCGCCTCGCCATGGCGCCCCCTTGGTAAATCCAGGGGTCGTGTAGACTCACCCGCCCGCATAGCGGATGCGGTTGGCGTCAGCCTTTATATTATTTCAATATAAACCCTGACAAAAAAAAGCTCAATATTATTTTTTGATTAGTGAATTTAATGCAGAATATCTCATATTTACCCTGCCCTCGAAAATGACCATAAGAATCTGAGAATTTCTGGATATGCTCTCTTGGCTGAGGGGGTGGCATTCTGATGCGACGCTCTTCACACTTGAACCGCCATCACTTGGAGCGCACCGTCGGTCCGGAGTAATACACAGGTTAAGAGGTTGTCGGTGAAAACGCTCTGGCTCGATCTGATCCTGTCATTTCGCAACGTGACACGTCAAAGGCGACGCAGCGCCATTGCGACGGGAGCTGTTACGTTTGGCGTTGTTGCGCTCATTTTGGCCAATGGGTTTATTGAATGGATCTTCCTCGATTTTCGCGAATCCACCATCCGTTCTGGATTAGGCCACCTGCAGATCGTCCGTCCCGGTTATCACGATGCAGGCAAGGCGAACCCTTATGCGTTTCTTTTGCGGGATGAGATACCTGAACTGAAAAATCGAACAGAACCAGGACAGATCAGAGCGGTGGCGCCACGGATTTCCTTCAATGGACTGATCAGTCACGGCGAGGCCACAATCTCGTTCATAGGCGATGGAGAAGATCCTCGCCAACAGGAATTTTTCGGCGATGCGTTGCGCATCTCGAAAGGTCAGAATCTGGCTGCCGAGGATCCGATGGGCATCATCATCGGTGAAGGCCTTGCGCGTAACCTCGGCGTCGACGTGGGAGACAGTGTCGTTCTGCTGGCAAACACCGCTTCAAGAGGGATCAATGCCGTGGAGGTGCAAATCCGCGGACTGTTCTCCACGGTCACCAAGTCATACGACGATTCGGCGCTGCGCATGCCCATCGATACGGCGCGGAGATTGCTTCGCACTCAGGGGGCGCATGTCTGGGTGGTACTGCTGAATGAGACGAAGCAAACCGACGGTATGCTTGCGCAGCTGAGTGGCCAACTGCCTCAGGACGAATTCCAGGTTGTTCCGTGGTATGAGCTCGCGGATTTCTACAACAAGACGGTAACACTCTTCACTACGCAGATTCACGGGATCAGGCTCATCATTGCAGTGATCATCCTTCTCAGCATTACGAACACCATGACCATGAGCGTGATGGAACGAACTGGGGAGATTGGAACCTCAATGGCGCTGGGCGTGAAGCGCAGGGGCATCATGCGCCTGTTCGTAAGTGAAGGACTGTTGATCGGTTGCCTGGGTGGTATCACCGGAGTGGTGCTGGGCCTGCTGTTGGCTCAAGGCATCTCGTCTATCGGCATTCCGATGCCGCCCCCTCCCGGTATGGCACGAGGCTATATGGGGCAGATCCTTGTCACGAAGGATATTGCATTGGAATCGCTTGCGCTGGCCATTGGCACGACCTTTGCTGCCAGCGTTTATCCCGCCTGGCGCGCAGCACGGATGCAGATCGTGGATGCACTGCGGCATAACCGATAACCATTGGACAATTCATGTTCAAGCTTGCGTTTCGCAATGTTTTCAGGCAGAAGTCGCATAGCGCGATGACTGTGGTAGCGATTGCGGGCGGAGTGGCAGGGCTCATTCTCGCTGGCGGCTGGGTAAACGATATTTTCGTGCAATTGTCCGAAGCGCTCATCCATTCACAGTCGGGTCATTTGCAAGTCTACAAAAAAGGATACTTCGCTGCAGGAACTCGCGCTCCCGAAAAATTCCTCATATCCACGCCGGGTATCGAAAAACAGCGCATCTCAACCGAAGCGGGCGTTGCGGACGTCATGGCGCGACTCAATTTTTCCGGGTTGCTCAACAACGGGCGCAGCGACCTGCCCGTCGTCGGTGAAGGCGTCGAGGCGGACAAAGAGGCAACGCTGGGAAGTTCCGTCTCCATCGTCTCCGGACGTCAACTGGACGACCGGGACGCGTTTGGTATCGTGCTGGGACATGGGGTGGCGCAGGGGCTGAAACTGGAGCCCGGCGACCAGGTCACGTTGCTCGTCAATACCCTCGAAGGCGCACTGAACAGTATCGATCTCGAAGTAGTGGGCATATTCCAGAGCTTCTCCAATGATTATGATGCGCGTGCCATAAAAATTCCGCTCGCCGCTGCCCAGGAGATGCTGGGTACGAACGAGGTAAACGCGCTTGTGATTACGTTGAACGAGACGCGCGATACCGATCATATCGCAGCCCGGCTGGAGCAGCAGCTTGAAGCGCGCGGACTGGAAATCAGGACCTGGCTCGAACTGAACGATTTTTACGAAAAAACGGTGGAACTGTACAAAGGCCAGTTCGGGGTTCTGCAGCTGATCATTCTCGTCATGGTTCTGCTAAGCGTTGCCAATAGCGTCAACATGAGCATCTTCGAACGAACGGGAGAATTCGGTACGATGATGGCTCTTGGCAATCGCAGCAGCCATGTTTTCCATCTGGTTGTTGTCGAAAACATACTGCTGGGCCTGGTCGGAAGCGGGCTCGGGCTTGTGGTCGGGGTGGCGCTGGCGCTTGGCATTTCCGCTGTCGGCATCCCGATGCCTCCACCCCCGAATGCAAACGTGGGATACACGGCCCACATCCAGATTATCCCTTCCACCCTGTTTGCAGCCTGCGCCATTGGAATCATCGCAACCGTCCTCGCTGCAATCCTTCCAGCAAGGCATGTCTCCCGAACACCGGTTGTCGAGGCACTACGGCAGACTTTTTGAAGTGTGATTCCAATACGCTTTCACCATCAAAACGAAAAGCGCAACTCGGTATAAATCCTGTCATTCTGATCGAAACGGCCAAACAGCCCCGATGGTCGCCCGCCGAATACGTCGGCTCCCAGCGCCCAGCGCCAATTCTTCTCAAATTCCCAAGAGAGCCGTGGGCGAAACATCCAGTCATTGCGATTCAGACTATGGATCAGCAATGCCTGTGCTTCCAGCTTTCGCCATATCTTGCCTGAAGCGAAGATACTCGCCCCGTTCTCAATCCTATTCGAGAAAATTACAGGTTCATTCCCAAAAAAAACACGCTGGAAGAATTGCAGATTCAGGCGGGTGTCGGCAGGCAAGCTGAAATCAAGACCAAGCGCGTAATCAAGCGTGTTTTGCCTGCCCAACCCGTTCACCGCGGCGGGGCGCGCCACGTTGAACTTGCGCCCATCCGTGTAGATCAGTTCCCCTTTGAGTACTACCGAACCGAAATCCTTGGTTAGCGTTCCGCCCACCTGGTCGATTTCGTCGTGTCTCGGCTGAAAAACAAGAGGTTCCATCGGTCCGCTTACACGATAGAATGTCGGCGCCGCATCTAGGCTGTGGTAGTAGAATGCCGAGATATCCCAGCCTTTCACGAGCTGCGATACGCGAAAACCGTAGTTCGAATTACCTACATTGCGTCCTGACCGGTCTTCGCTCAGAAACGAAGCCGCGCCTCGAAACAGGGCCGGATAGAAATCCGCTCCGGGCTTACCAATCTCATCAAGGGTGGGGACGGGAATCCACAACACTTCCGCGTGGGTGTCATTCTTCGTGTATTCCGCTCTTACTGCCCATTGCGGGATGCGAATGATGTCGAATGAGGGAAGAACAAACTCGCGCGTGTCTTTTGCCGAGACGACATCTGCAAAGAACAATCCCACCATCTCGCCCCAAACCACGTGCTGGCGGCCAAGGCGAAAATCGAAGTTCCCCGCGGAAACATCTACATAATTTTCCCGCAAGAAGAATTCATAGCGCTGGTCCCGACGAACTGCAGTCGGATAAAAATCGGAGAGATCATAGGCCGCGTCGTAGTCGAAACGTCCACTTATCTTCCATTTCAGATAATCGTTGAATCGACCGGTGCGCGACAGTTCGGTCCGGATCTTCGCTTTCGACAAATGCTCGGGGCTGCTATAGTTATCCGCAATCTCCAATTGAGAAAATCCCCTCCACCCTGTTACGAGCTTCTTCCACAGGGGATCGGGAACCTTCTCCTTACGCGGCTCGTCATCGTCGAACAGCGATTCACGTGACGTATGTTCACTTTCACTGTCTTCCCTCCATGCGGCAACCTGATCCGATTCAATATACTTGCCTGGCGATCTTGCCGGACGCGATGCAAGAGCGGACGATAAGGATAAGAGCAGCGGCTCTCCCGGAGAATCTCTTTCCCTGGACGCCGGGCCTGGGCCGATGAAGCTTCCATCATCGGCGCCGGCAGTATCTCGCGTTTGGCGCAATGAAGAGGGCATCATAAGCAGGGTCAAAGATAAGGACAGGGCCTCCTCTGATCGGTCTTCGAACATGGAATCCGGCCAGGTTGCGCTCTCGCTGGCTGGGGAAAGCCGTATTGTAGAGCCAGCAAAACCGGATAACGGCGAAAGAATCAGCATGAATGCTGCGGAAACGACAATGCCTTCGTGCCTATGCCTGCGGTTCATCCGTTTCGCTTTGATCCGCACCATGAATTGGAGAATCATCAGGGGCGCCCGATTCCGGCGATCCACCCGGTTCCGCCTGACCGTTAATATCCGTTATCTGTCCATCTTCGATACGTATCAACCGGTTGGCCATTTCCATCACACGCCGATCATGCGTGGAGAAGATAAAGGTTGTTCTGAAACTGCCGTTGATATCCTTCATCAGCTGCAGGATTCCTTCACCAGTCTTGTGATCCAGGTTGGCTGTGGGTTCATCGGCCAGTACTATTTTCGATTGCGTGGCTAACGCACGTGCTATCGCAACCCGTTGTCGCTGCCCGCCACTCAGCTGATTTGGCCGGTGATTCCAAAATCTGGATAAACCGACAATGGAAAGATACCTGGAAACACGGTCTCGGCGTTCATCCGCTGCCAGTTCCTTAAACTGCAGGAGAGGATACTCGACGTTTTCCGCTGCCGAAAGTACAGGAAAAAGGTTGAAAGTCTGAAAGATGAAACCAATGGTTCGTGCCCTCAGATCGGAAAGCTCGTCCGGCGTTCTTCCGCTGATATCCCTGCCATCGATAAAGATTTTTCCATGCGATGGGGTATCGATGCAGCCGATCAGATTGAGCAATGTAGACTTTCCGCTCCCGGATGGTCCCGCAACGGCCAGGAAGTCACCGTTTTCAACGCTGAGCGAAACGCCACTCAGCGCGCGAACGCGCTGTTCCCCAAGCGCGTAGTCTTTGAAAACATACTCAAGCCGTACTATGCTCATACATTATCCAAAGTTGGGAATCGAGGCCTGAAAGCCTGTTTTTCTACAGCGATTACTGGAGCCAGAAATGAGAAAACTCCCCCTATACTTCCTCCCGTTTGCCTGCATCATTGCCGCCATGACATCCGCAGCCTGCGCCCAGCCTGATGATGAGCAACTGGCTCGAGAGATACTGGAAAAATCGGACCAGATACGCTTCCCGCGCGAAAGCTTTCAGGTCGACGTCGTGGTCAACACCATCAGCCCTGACCAGTCTGCCGAAATGCATAGATACAGAATATTGTCCAAAGGCAACGAAAACAGTGTCGTCATGACCACGGAGCCCGCCTCGGAACGTGGCCAGATCCTGCTGATGAAAGGACGCGATCTGTGGGTCTTCATGCCCAGCGTGTCGCAGCCGGTACGCATATCACTGTCGCAGCGCCTGACGGGACAGGTCGCCAATGGAGATCTGGCACGCGCGAACTTTACCGGCGACTACACCCCCCGCATCCTGCGGACCGACATCATCAATGGCGATAAATACTGGGTGCTGGAACTCATGGGCGTGGACCGAAGCGTAACCTATCATAAGGTGTTATATTGGGTCCGACAATCAAATTTCTGGCCGTATCGTGCCGAGTTCTATTCCCTGTCCGACCGCCTACTCAAAACCAGTAGCTACGAGAATTTTGAAAAGGTTCTCGGGAGCTTGCGGCCTACGCGCATGGTCATGGAAGACGCCCTACGAAAAGGGGAAGAATCGGTGCTGGAATATTCGGAAATGAAATTACGAGAGCTGCCGGACAAGATCTTCACCAAGGATTATCTGAAAAAACTTGATCAATAACAAGCGGATTTGCAGACTCCTGGTGCTCTTCTTCCCCTGCGCCATCAGAGTCCCTGGTTGAAGAGCGCCCATCCAGTGAATATTGCGGTCAATGGAAAAAAGCTTTCAACGGCACATCCTCTCCTGTTCATCCATCTTCTCGCGACAAGCAATCTTCTCCGGGCCCTGCACTCGCCTGAGTTCGGACGTTCTTTCATGCTGGACACGGCTGAAAGGATGCTGTGCAACCCATACTTATACAAGCCACCCCTGCGAGCGGGCCAGCAAAAAAAATGGCACGGAGATTCAAGTTAATGGATGTGTATCCGTAAAAAGTATAGCGGTTCCGTCGCCACTTTAATACGTACCTGCTCCCGCTGATCAACACGGCGCGAACTTCCCGTTCCGGGCAAGGAGCTTGTTCTCTCGTTCTTCAAGTTTCAAGCATTTCAGCCGGATAAGTGAATATCTCAGGAAACCGTTTATGTCCTCCACTGAAACAATTGATTTGGGCCAAGCCTTCCGCAAATACTTTGAAATCGTGCCCGCATTTTCGGATACGCTGAAAGACGAGGCGTATCGCGTGCGGCATCAGGTTTATTGTGAAGATTTGGGTTTCGAACCAGCGCGGGCGGATGGGCGCGAAACAGATGAGCATGATCCGCATTCATTGCACCTCCTCATGCGGAATGTAAGGACGGGCGAGTTTGTCGGCTGCACTCGTATTATCCGGTCGAAGCCGGATGATCCGCACTATCGGTTGCCATTCGAGATCACCTGTGAAACAGCGCTGGACCGATCCCTAATCGATCCCCTCAAATTGCCCCGTCACAACATCTGCGAGGTATCCCGCCTCGCGGTCGTTGCCGGCTACCGTAGGCGTAAAGGCGAAGCTCACAGGGCTGTCAGTCTTGCGGATGAGGATTTTAGCTCCGCGGGACAGCCTCGCTTTCCATTCATTCCCATCGGCCTCTATCTGGCCACGACCGAACTGGCCCGGCTGAATGGAATCGAGACGGTATTTGTCCTGACGGAGAAGCGACTCGCGAAGCACTTCACCAAACTGGGCTTTACTCTCAAAGAGATAGGCAAGTCCATCGAACATCATGGTGAACGTATTCCTTCAATGATGAGCGTCAGCAGCACCATCGCCAATATGAGGGAAAATCT
>CAYXQR010000027.1:0-6837 GCA_964466955.1 uncultured Nitrosospira sp. | reverse complement strand
CGTCGCGGGATCGCCGTGCAACAAACATTAAATCAAAAATATCATCCTGCGTCTTTTATAACAATACCGCTGGCACTCGTATACTGCCTGCACGCCGTCGCGTTGCGGTCAGGAAGTTCAGCCCGGCTCGCCCCGGGCCTGTTAATACTTCCCTGGATGCTGAAATGGCTTCGATCCCTGTTCCAGTCCACGAGGGTGAACTGTAACAATATATCAGTAGAGTATCAGGCACGCATTTGGTTGCATAATGAAAGTATATAATATTTGCTGCCTGAAACCATCAAAAACAAACCGCGCTAAAAATACAGGATGAATTTCCATGGTTAAAGATCGGATCAAACGCTCTTCCTGTCCAGTGAGTTGTGCGCTGGATATACTGGGAGACAAATGGACTTTGCTGGTCGTCCGTGACATCATGTTCAAGCGCAAGCATTATTTCCGCGATTTCCTTGCCTCGCCCGAGAAAATCGCCTCCAATATACTTTCCGACCGGTTGAAGAAACTGGAAGAATCCAATATCGTGTCCAGGCGGCCGGATCCGGGCAATGCACGCCGGGTGATCTACACACTCACGGAAAAAGGCCTGGATTTGCTTCCCGCCATCCAGGAATTGCTGCGCTGGGGCCAGAAGCATGATCTTTCAAGCGAACGGGAAGCATACGGGCGGAAACACTCGGCGAAAATTTCATAGAGTATCCTCCGGAATGAGGAAAGAGGTGGAGGCATAAGCCTGGAGAAACGCAAAATGCTCGCCGGGCAGTTGTACCAGGCCAGCGACGAGTTGCTGCGCGAAGAAAGAAGGCATGCCAAAAAAGTATTGAGGGAATACAATGATTCGTCTCCGGACGAATCTGAAAAGCGTGCCCTCATCCTGAAGGAACTATTCGCTGCAGCAGGTGCGGGGATCGAAATCGAACCGCCCTTTTATTGCGATTATGGCTATAACATCAGTGTCGGCCGCCATTTCTATGCCAACCACAACTGTGTCATACTGGATGGCGCGGCGGTGACCATCGGTGACGACGTGTTCCTTGGGCCCGCTGTCCAGATCTATACCGCCACGCACCCTCTGGCGGTGGAGGAACGTGGCCAGGGCCTGGAAATGGCCTTGCCCGTCACGATAGAAGATAACGTCTGGATCGGAGGCGGAGCAATCGTCAATCCCGGGGTCACGATAGGCCGGGGAACAACCATCGGTTCCGGGAGTGTCGTGACCAGAAACGTTCCTCCGAACGTCCTGGCGGCCGGAAACCCATGCAGGGTGATACGCAAGCTGACCTGAATTTCAGGCGGCTTGCCATCCGGGGTTGTTGTCGCTCTCGATCATAGGGGGCCAGGCCCCTCGTGCTGCCTCGTGCTGCCTCGTGCTGCTGCATTGGCAGAAGGCAGCCTCCCGGGCAGAAAAATAGCGACGCTGGAGGCCCTTTGGCCCAAACGGGAATTCCTGACGATCTTGTCACTGCCTATCGTTCGGCGCACTATCGTGCGGGCGTCGGGCAGGGCGCCATTACGCTGCGCGTGGATCAGTATTCCGAGCCCTTGTCCCGGCTTCTGGCGACAACCGGATTCCGGAGCGCTGCGTTCATCACTGCCTGCAACCCGCTGGGCGTGAGGGACAGCATCGAGGCGAACAGGATTGCCTGCGCGCATTTGAGGGGAGAACTGGCACGCCATGTGTCCCGGCTCGATCAGATCGTGGACGGAGTCGCCATCGATCCTTTCGGGTCGTGGCCGCCGGAGGAAAGCTTCCTGGTGCTGGGGCTGGACCTTGACTCCGCCCGGATCCTCGGAAGGGAGTTCAACCAGAATGCGCTGGTATGGATTGAAGCGGACGCGATCCCCAGGCTGATGCTGCTGCGATAACTCGGCATGGATGAAATATGCTGGCATTTGTGCTTCATTTCAACGCAGTTCGTTCTGAACTATTCCTGATGTTTCTAAAAACGGGTGGAGGATACGAGTCAAAATGGATATCCAGCAGCTGAACGCTACGTATGGGATTGCGGGCCGGATCAAAATCATCGAGGGCGCCGGAGGCTTCCTCTTCATCAAGGTTGATACGGACAAGGCGAGCAGCCTCATCTCGCTGTATGGCGGGCAGGTTCTGTCCTATCAGCCCGCCAACGAACCCCACAATCTGATGTTTCTCAGCAACGTGGCCTACTACCAGGATGGAAAAGGCATCAAGGGCGGCGTTCCCGTCTGCTGGCCCTGGTTCGGGCCCGATCCCGAACACCGGGGCCGTCCTGCCCATGGCTTTGTCCGCAACCGCTACTGGATGCTGCGGCATACGGAAGTGGCAGGGAATGGGGATTGCCGGGTCACCATGGGCTTGACGGATACGCCTGAAACCAGGGCAATCTGGCCGCATGCCTTCGATCTCTCGCTGGAAGTCACGGTGGGGGATTCGCTGAACCTGGAGCTGATCACCCGCAATACCGATGCACAAGCATTCTCCATCACTCAGGCGCTGCATACCTACTTCTGCGTAGGCGATATCGGCAAAATCGTCATTTCGGGTCTGGAAGAAACCGACTATATCGACAAAGTGGATAATGGCCTGCACAAACGCCAGACCGGCGCCATCGCGATCGCGCGCGAAGTCGACCGCATCTATCAGAATGTGGCGGGCGAACTGTCGATCGATGACGCCGCTCTTGCTCGACGCATCTGTATCCTGTCCGGAGGGAGCAAAACCGCAGTGGTCTGGAATCCATGGGGAAAAATCGCCGCTGAAATGGGTGACCTGGAGGACGACGATTATCAGCGCTTCGTTTGCGTCGAGACGGCCAACGCGGGATCGGAGATAGTGAAAATCCCGCCGGGAGGCGAGTATCGTCTGACGGCAAACTATCGCATCGCCCACGACATCGGCCTCCCCGACGCGGCGTAGAGATTTCGTGGATTATTCCGGGGGGACCTGCGGGAGAGTCGGCTGGACACCGGCTCTGCCACCCGCAGCCCTTGGTGTCATGCGCCGACCGACTCCCACAGCTTTTGCAACCGCTTGACGGAAACAGGGGAGGGGGTTTTCAGCTCCTGCGCGAACAGGGATACCCGCAACTCTTCGATCTGCCAGCGGAACTCGGCCAGGGCGGGATCGTCGCGCCCGGCCTGGCCATGCCGGTCCCGCCGCTGCTCATACTGTTTCCACAGTCCGGCAATTTCGACGGCGTGGCGGTGGTCACGCTCCGGGTTGCCCGGGTACTTGTCGAGCCGCAGCGCCATCGCTTTTAGATACCGTGGCAGATGCTGCAACCGGTCCCACCGTGTCCTGTTCAAAAATCCGGGATAGACGAGTTCTTTCAGCTGGGCGTGCAACTGGGCATGAATTTCCCCCGTCGTGCCTTTTTTTGCAGCTGCCCCCCGAACTGCGCTGCTCCCACTCAGCCGGGCCAGAAGCAGGTGGCATGCGCCCGCAATATCCTGCACCAGCCGGACCATGGCTTCCCTTACAGCCGGAAGCCTCGCCCTTGCGCGCTGGCGCTGGGCGCTGAACGCCTGCTCGCTGCGGGGCAGCGCATCCTCGCCGATAAAGGCGCGGTCGGCGATAGCGGTGAGCAAATCCTCCTTGAGCGCATCCGCCCCGATCAGCGGCTGCAGCTGCAAGACCGCCTGGCCCAAGTGGCGCGCCTGTCCGCCTCGATCCCTGCCGGCAGCCACCGAGAGGTCTTTTTCCAATTGCCTCATCTGCTCCCTGAGCTCGAACCACAGCAGCTGGCGCACGCCCGCGCGCATGTGCGATGCAGCCGCCTCCTGCGTATCGAACAGACCGATCGAAACTTTCCCTTCCCGTCCTCCTTTAGGGTTGACTGCAAGGGCAGGGTAGCCGGCGAGTTTCCGGCCAGCGCGGGTAAAGGTGATCTCTTCCGGCAGATCGCCGAAATCCCACCGTTCGATGTCGTCGCGCTCGATAGGCAGGCGCTCCCCGGAATCAGCCTGCGCGAAAGTCAGCTTGGCGGCCTGTCCCAGTTGGGCCTTCAGCGCGGCGAGGTCACGGCTCATGGCCAGCTCCTGCCCATCGTCATCCACGACCCTGAAGTTCATCAGCAGGTGCCGCGGAGGCTGCTCGCCGCGCCATGCGTCAGCGGGCACCGCGATGCCCGTTTCCGCCTGTATGAACCTGCCCAGCGCTTCGGTCAACGCACCCTGGCGCAACTGTCCTGGCTGCCCTCGTCCTTGTTCCCGTTCTTGCCCCGATTCTTCCCCGTCGTGCGCGACGAGAAACCGGGTCACGAATTCCGGCACCGGCACGCCATGACGGCGTATCTGCTTGGGCAACGCCTTCAGATGGCAGGTCAGCTTCTCGCGGATCAGCCCGGGCACCAGCCGGTCGAATTGCGCGGCATCGAGCTGGTTGAGCAGCGGCAGCGGCACGGTGAGCGTGACGCCGTCCAGCACGTGGCCGGGCTCGAAGCGATAGGCAAGCGGCAGCCGGTTTCCTCCCGCCGCCAGGCTGCCGGGGAACCGGTCTTCGGTGACGCTGTCGGCCGCATGGCGCATCAGGTAGTCACGCGTGAGATGAAGCAGACGGGGATTGTCCCGCTCCGCCTGCCTGCGCCATTTCTCGAAAGCCGCGCCGTTGCCGATGCCCTGCGGAATGACGGCATCGTAGAACGCATATATCTGCTGCTCGTCCACCAGCACATCCGGGCGTCGCATCTTATGCTCCAGCGAGGCGATGCTGGCGATGAGCTCGCGGTTATGGCTGAAAAAGGGTGCCTGGGTGACATACTCGCCCGCCACCAGCGCCGAGCGGATGAAAATCTCGCGCGCTTCCACCGGATTGATCGCGCCATAGTAAACACGGCGCCTGGGCACCACGGTCAGGCCATAGAGCGTGACCCGCTCGAACGCCGACACCTGCGCGCTTTTTTTCTCCCAGTGCGGGTCGAAGTAGTGCTTCCTGCACAACGCTCCGGCCACCTTCTCTATCCAGGAAGGATCGATGCGCGCCACTCCGCGCGCATAAAGCCTGGCCGTTTCGGTCAGCTCGGCCGCGACCACCCACTTGGGCTTCGCCTTTTTCAGGGCAGAGCCAGGGAAAATGGAGAAGCGCACGCCGCGCGCGCCCAGGTATTCTCCACCTTCGTCCGCCTTGAATTCCGCTTTGAAACCAATGTTGCCCAGCAATCCGGCCAGCAGCGCGCGATGGATTTCATCGTACCCGGCGGGAATCTCGTTGAGCCGCAATCCTGTTTCCCCAACCAGGGCATGCAGCTGGCCATGCACTTCGCGCCACTCGCGCAGGCGGCGATGCGACAAAAAATTTTCCTGGCACTGCTCCAGCAGCTTGCGATTGGACTTCCTGTGCCTGAGCAGATCGTCGAAGAATTTCCACAGCTTGAGGTAGCCGATAAAATCGGAGCGCTCATCCTGAAAACGCTGATGCGCCCGATCGGCAGCTTCCTGGCGCTCCAGCGGGCGCTCGCGCGGGTCCTGCACGCTCAGCGCGGAAGCAATGATGAGCACTTCGCTCAGGCAGTTCTCTTCCTTTGCCGCCAGGATCATGCGCGCGATCTTCGGATCGATGGGAAATTTCGCCAGCTGCCAGCCTGTCGCGGTCAGCGCGTTGCTTTCATCCACCGCCCCCAGTTCCGACAGCAGTTGATAGCCGTCGGCGATCATCTTCGGCAGCGGCGGATCGAGAAACGGGAAATCCTCGACAGATCCGATTCTGAGCGACTTCATCCGCAGGATCACGGCCGCCAGTGACGAGCGCAGGATTTCGGGATCGGTGAACTCCGGACGCGAGAGATAATCCTCTTCCGCGTACAGGCGGATGCAGACCCCGCTCATTACCCTTCCGCAGCGGCCGGCGCGCTGGTTCGCGGAAGCGCGCGAAATCTTCTCCACCTGCAACTGCTCCACCTTGTTGCGGTAGCTGTAGCGGTTGAGGCGGGCCAGTCCCGTATCGATCACGTAGCGGATGCCCGGCACCGTCAGGGAAGTCTCCGCCACGTTGGTGGCCAGGATGATGCGCCGCAGGCTGCTGCCGCCGGGCTTAAACACTTTTTCCTGGTCGCTGTAGGATTGGCGCGCGAACAGCGGCAGGATTTCAGCGCCCATCCGCCCCGTGCCGGGGCCGCTGAACGCATGCTTGCGCAACGCCTCGGCGGTGTCGCGTATCTCGCGCTCGCCGGGGAGGAACACCAGTACATCTCCCGGTCCGCAGCGGCTGATTTCATTCACTGCATCGAGGATGGCCTGCTCCAGGGCGCCTTCGTCCTTTTCCCTTTCCCTTTCCTTACCCCCTGCCGCCGGCTTGTCCCGGCCAGCGCGGGCCCCGCCCTGGGCCGCGGCCTCATCCGGCGTGGACGGCGTGGAAACCGGACGATCGGGCCCTTGGATAGGCCGATAGCGCACCTCCACCGGGTACAGGCGGCCGGAGACTTCGATCACCGGCGCGCCGCCGAAATGCGCGGAGAAACGCTGCGCATCGATGGTCGCGGAGGTGACGATCAGCTTGAGATCAGGCCGCTTCGGCAGCAGCTGGCGCAGGTAGCCCAGCAGGAAATCGATGTTGAGGCTGCGCTCGTGCGCCTCGTCGATGATGAGGGTGTCGTAGGCCAGGAGCAAGGGATCGCCCTGCGTTTCCGCAAGCAGGATGCCGTCGGTCATGAGCTTGACATAGGTGGTGCTGCCGCTCACCTTGTCGGAAAAGCGCACCTTGTATCCCACCGCATCCCCCAGCGGGGTTTTCAGTTCCGAGGCGATGCGGGCAGCCACCGTGCGTGCGGCGATGCGCCGCGGCTGCGTATGCCCAATCAACCCGGCCGCGCCGCGCCCCAGGCCCAAACAGATTTTCGGCAGCTGCGTGCTCTTGCCCGAGCCCGT
>CAYXQR010000026.1:0-5430 GCA_964466955.1 uncultured Nitrosospira sp. | reverse complement strand
GCCAGCGCAACTGGGGCGTGCCAATGGCATTTTTCATTCACAAGGAAACGCATGAACTGCATCCTCGCACGGACGAACTGCTGGAAGAGGTCGCGCGGAGGGTGGAACGCGAGGGCATCGAGGCGTGGTTTCAGTTGGAGCCGTCAGAACTGCTGGGAGAAGACGCGCCGCAGTATCGAAAGCTTTCGGACACGCTTGATGTATGGTTTGATTCCGGAACAACGCACGATACGGTGCTCAAGCCAGATGCGCAGCTTGGCTACCCGGCCGATCTTTATCTGGAAGGGTCCGACCAGCACCGCGGATGGTTCCAGTCCTCGCTCCTGACCGGTTGTGCGATCGACAGCCGCGCCCCGTACGATGCATTGCTGACCCATGGTTTTGTGGTGGATGGGCACGGCCATAAGATGAGCAAATCGAAAGGGAACGTAATTGCGCCGCAGAAGGTGATGGATACTTCAGGAGCGGATATTCTGCGCCTCTGGGTTGCTTCCACCGACTACTCGGCCGAGCTTTCGATTTCCGACGAAATCCTTAAAAGAGTGGTGGAGAGCTACCGGCGCATACGCAACACCCTGCGTTTTCTGCTTGCCAATCTGGCTGACTTTGATGCCACTGAAGATGCGGTGGCAGTGGATCAGTGGCTGGAAATCGACCGCTATATGCTGACGCTCACAAAACGATTCCAGGATGAACTGACAGAACACTATTGCCGGTATGAATTTCACCTGATCGTGCATCGACTGCATAATTTCTGCTCCGAGGACCTCGGCGGCTTCTACCTGGATATCCTCAAAGACCGCCTCTATACGTCGAATGCAGGCGGACTTCTACGCCGGTCGGCGCAAAGTGCACTGTTTCATATTGCGCATAGTCTGGTGCGGCTGTTTGCGCCCATCATCAGCTTCACAAGCGAGGAAGTGTGGGAATATCTTGCGGGCGACGCGCAGGATAGCGTGCTGCTGCATACCTGGCACGATTTTCCATCCGGCGTGGAGGAGGACACGCTGATACAGCGCTGGGCAGGTATACGCAGATTGCGCTCGCAGGTGCAGGGGCGGTTGGAGGAAGCACGAGCAGGGGGGAAAATCGGATCATCGCTTGCTGCTGAGGTGGATATATACATTGACGGGGATGATTTTTCTCTTCTGAAATCGTTGGAGGACGATCTTCGTCTGGTGCTCATTACCTCCGCGGCGCGTGTGGTGCAGGTATATGGTTCCGAAGACAGGGCGATACGCGTCACTGCAAGCGGCCATCCGAAATGCGAGCGCTGCTGGCATTATCGGGCGGACGTGGGAGCTCATTCCGATCATCCAACGATCTGCGGACGTTGCGTTTCCAGTCTGTTCGGCCCGGGGGAAACCCGGCGATATGCCTGACACCATGAAGCTCCGGATCAGTCTGCTTCTGGCGTTTGTGGTGCTGATATTGGATTTAGGCACAAAACAATGGGTGGTAAGGGCGCTATCCCACGGCGATCAGGTTCCCCTGACGGATTATTTCAATCTTGTATTGACTTATAACGCAGGGGCTGCCTTCAGCTTCCTGAGCGAGGCTGGGGGGTGGCAGCGATGGTTTTTTACGGGCGTGGCAATAGTCGCTTCCTGTGTAATCGTTTATCTGCTGCGCCGGCACACCCGGGAGAAGCTTTTTTGTGTTGCGCTGAGCCTGATCCTGGGCGGAGCCTTGGGCAACTTGTGGGACAGAGTTACGCTGGGCCATGTAATCGATTTTCTCGACTTTCATGTTTCCGGCTACCATTGGCCGGCTTTTAATGTGGCCGATTCCGCAATTACCGTAGGTGCCATATTGCTCGTCGCTGACAGCTTCTTGCGCAAAGAATAGCTGAGGCCCGGGCCGTTGCTCTTCCCGAAACGCGACCGTTACGCTTTGTTATACGGACGGAATCTTGCCCGGTTGCCACATGACGTCGGTAACGCCTTGCTGTTGATTAAGTATCCTGCACAGGACAAACAGATAGTCCGACAAGCGGTTGAGGTACTGGAGATGGAGCGGCGCTCCACCTTCGGTGCGGTAAAGTCTCAGAACCGATCTTTCTGTGCGCCGACATACTGCGCGGACGACGTGACACAGGGATGCCGCCTTTGTGCCGCCCGGAAGAATGAACTCCTTCAGAGGAGCCAGTCCGATGTTATAGACATCCAATTGCTGCTCCAGCCGATCTATCCGGGTTGCATTCATGCTGAGGCGGCCGGGTATGGAGAGATCGGCGCCAAAATCGAAAAGTTCGTGCTGGATATTCTCCAGCTCAGCCCGGACATCGTCTTGCAACGCCTCCGCCAGCAACACACCTATCCAGCTGTTCAATTCATCCACTGTGCCGATGGCTTCAATACGGAGACTGTCCTTGCTCATGCGAGTGCCATCTCCCAATCCCGTGGTGCCATCATCGCCCGTACGGGTATAGATTCTGGTCAGGCGCTTTCCCATGCTGAGCACTCCTGCGGACTCATCCTATACAGCTTTTTCATTACAGTGCTGCAAGCGAACCACGCTTATCCATCGTGGTGAGTTTTGCTTTGCTGCCGGGGAGGCATGAAGAGCGCGGCCAACGGTTTCTTCTGTTTTTTATAATGAAAATAACCGGCTGGCTTGTCAGTAGATTCGGATATTGGCTGGGAGTGCGACCCTGGTGATGACGAAGAGACGTCTGGAATATAGGGCTGGCTGAACAAAGGGTCCTCAGCTGGCCGGGATTTTCTTTCCGGTTTACGCTTGGGTTCACGGCCGTTCTTTGCGTTCTTTCCCTGATCAGTACCGTTCTCACCCCAGCTACGAGCTGCGCTCGCTGCATCCTGCTGCCTGGAAGAATCCGCCTGTCTGTTCTGCTTTGCCGGACCTGATTGTTCGCGGCTTTGCGCTTTGCCAGATTCAACCGAATTCGCGTTACTTGGCTCAAATCCCGGAATGTTTATTGAGCTGATTTTGAATTTGATGAGCTTTTCGATTCCCTGGAGCAACTCCCTTTCGTCTTCACACACCAGTGAGATGGCATCCCCCTTTGCTCCCGCCCGACCTGTACGCCCGATGCGATGGATGTAATCTTCCGGAGTTGTGGGTAATTCATAGTTTACAACATGAGGCAGATCCTCTATATCCAGGCCGCGTGCAGCAACATCCGTTGCCACCAGCACGCGCGCTTCGCCCTGTTTGAACTCCATCAGTGCCTGGGTCCTTTGAGGCTGGGTCTTGTCCCCGTGAATGGCGGCTGCGGCGATCCCATTTCGTTGCAATTGCTGGGCAAGGTTGTTGGCCCCGTGTTTGGTGCGAACAAATACCAGAGTCTGCTTCAGATCCTGTGATTTGATGAGATGCGTCAGCAGTTCCCGCTTACGCTCCCGCGCTACCGGATGCACAACGTGAGTAATAAGATCCGTGATGGAATTGCGTCTTGCAACCTCTATCAGCACCGGATTTCGCAGAAGCGTATTTGCAAGTTTTTTAATTTCTTCCGAGAATGTTGCCGAGAACATCAGGCTTTGACGCTGCTGCGGCAATAGTGCAAGAATCCGTCTGATATCGGGCAGAAATCCCATATCAAGCATACGATCTGCTTCGTCCAGTATGAGTATCTCGACTTTTGACAAATTAAGCGTTTTTTGCTGGATGTGGTCCAGCAAGCGACCGGGCGTCGCCACCAGAATTTCCACCCCCGTCCGCAAATCCCGGATTTGCGGAGCCATATCGACTCCACCGTAAATCGCGGCAGGCCGCAGATCCAGATATGTTCCATAGGTCTTGACACTTTCATATACCTGTACGGCCAGCTCGCGAGTGGGAACCAGTATCAATGCCCGAACCGGATGACGGGCTGGCGATGCGCTAGTGCTTGCTCCCGGCTGCAGCCGGTTGAGCATAGGCAGTGTGAAGCTCGCCGTCTTTCCGGTGCCCGTCTGGGCCGCGCCCATGATATCCCGACCTTCCAGGATTGCTGGAATTGCCTGAGCCTGAATGGGTGTGGGGTCGGTATAGCCTTGATCTGCGATGGCTCGCAGAATTTCATCTGACAAGTTCAGTTGTGCAAACTTCATATGGATTGATTGAGATGCGCTGCTATATCTACGAGCACAATTGGATTAATGGATTAACTGGCAGTTGATGGAGGGATTGAAAAAAAATGAAAAGAGATGTTTTGAATTGCGGATACCAAAGAGAAAAGCTGAAGCGATTTGTCTAAATTAATTAGACCCACTCGTTATCATAAAATTCACTCATTTTCTGGCCCGCTGCTGGATCTCGTCAGATTTGCCCGTTCTGAGCAGCTCGACGCCTTTGCTAAAAAAGCGCAACAATACCGGAGCGCCCCCAATTGCGACAGCGTCCACGAGACAGTACCATGCGGCCACACCGCTGGGTGGATTTCCCTGGGATAAGCCGAGGACTGGCTCGATCGTGGCCCATCTCCATGTGCCTGCCGCCGTCCCTATCAACTCCAGCCAGGTCGTAATGAAAAATGCCGCCAGATACACCAACGGCGATCGGCCCTTGAACAAGTAAATAAGAAATATGCAGTACAGGAGCGCGCCAACCTGATCACCCTGATCGGGGTAGCCGCTGATTCCCCACAGGGACCATGCGCCACAGGTCAGGACGACAAATCCAGCAATCTTTCTGCAATGCTTCAGAAAAAACCCCGAGCGGGCAAGAGCGACAGCTGTAAGGTACACCATTCCATGGCCCGGTGGTACGTACGCGGGTACGTTACCAAAGCGATAGGTGTATCCCTCCATATAAATAGAGGCAAAATGCTCGCCTGCGGTAGCGAAAGCGACCGCTACAATAACTTGCATCCGCACTTCTCTATTTTCGCCCAGAAGGAAAGCCGCCAGGATGGTCCACGCAAGCAGGCCCATGTTATTTTGCTGTTCGAGGCTTCCAGTTGCATCCAGGTTCAGGCTGATCGCGACGCATAGAAACGTGATAAAGGCAATCACGTAGTCGCGGACCCGATGGGGACTTGAGATATCGGGGGCGGGAAAATTATGCTGCATTCTTTGGCTTATTCGGTTCCTGTATCAAGCTTCAATCCCGGCTTCATACCTTAAACTATTCAGAATGGCCTGACTGCCCGCCACTTCTGGTAATCACAAGCGTTGATAATGGAAAGGCTGTCTTGTCGGACCAGCTTTCTCTATGGTTTGGCCAAGCGGTTCATCCTGCACTAGATGGAAAACCGCTGCTTCCAGTCGATCTGTTGGAAGCAGCGGTTCATTGTCGTTGATCTTTCGTGCCACTATTGTCTATCAAGCAGGACAGAAGCGCAATGTCACTCTTCGTCTTTTTCGTCCTCGTCGTCTTCGTCCTCGTCGTCGTCCTTTGAGGTTTTGAGGACCATTTTGCCCTGCTTGATGCTCTCGTTCAGGTCGGTCTCGGCCACTTCCTTGTGCACGAGGTTCTGGTGGCAGT
>CAYXQR010000025.1:0-5015 GCA_964466955.1 uncultured Nitrosospira sp. | reverse complement strand
GGACGCCATACTATCCTGTTCGTGGATGAGGTTCACCGTTTCAATAAAGCGCAGCAGGATGCGTTTCTGCCCTATGTCGAGCAGGGATTGGTGACCTTTATCGGGGCAACCACCGAAAATCCCTCGTTCGAAGTAAACAGCGCTCTGCTGTCACGTGCGCAGGTGTATGTGCTCACTTCCCTCTCGCACAGTGAACTGGAAATCCTGTTTGAGCGCGCAAAGCGTCTGGCGTTGCAGGAACTGGAGTTTTCGGATGATGCGCGCGCGCTATTGATCGAATATGCGGATGGGGACGCAAGGCGTCTGCTCAACTACCTCGACCAGGTTAAAACTGCGGCGGTAGCCGAAGGAAACATGAAAATCGGGGCAGAGTATGTGCGCAACGCGCTTTCCCGTTCCGGCCGCCGGTTCGACAAAGGCGGGGATGAGTTTTACGATCAGATTTCCGCGCTGCATAAGTCATTGAGAGGTTCCAGTCCCGATGCGGCGCTTTACTGGCTGTGCCGCATGCTGGACGGAGGAGCTGACCCTCGTTATATTTCGCGACGCCTCGTCCGCGCTGCCGTGGAAGATATCGGCCTGGCGGATCCACGCGCACTCCGGGGCGCATTGGACGCCGCCGAAACCTATGAACGCCTCGGAAGTCCGGAAGGAGAGCTGGCTTTGGCGCAAGCCGTGCTGTATCTTGCCTGCGCGCCCAAGAGTAACGCTGCCTACCTTGCGTATAATAGAATGCGCTCTTTTATCGAGGGCGATAAATCACGACGCGTACCTGAGCATCTGCGCAATGCGCCCACGTCCCTGATGAAAGAGTTGGGCTTTGGTCGGGATTATCGCTATGCGCATGACGCTCCCGGTGCTTACGCGGCAGGTGAAAACTACTTTCCCGAAGGCATGCCCGACATCAGGTTTTATGAACCGGTGGCACGGGGATTTGAAGACAGGATTTCCGAAAGGCTTGCCCATTTGCGCCAGCTGGACAGACAGGCAAAAAAAGAATCATAACGCGCATGATGCTCGCTGATCGAATTCCGTTCAGCATGCGTTTTTGGAGTTGAAATGCTCGACATTCAATTGTTGCGTAGCGACGTGGATGAGGTTGCCAGACGGCTGGCCACGCGCAACTATGTCTTTCCCATGGCTGAATTCGGTATTCTGGAAGCGGAGCGAAAGAACGTTCAGACCCATACCCAGGAGCTGCAGGCGCGGCGGAATGCTGCTTCCCGTCAGATCGGCAATGCGAAGAGCCGGGGAGAGGACGTCTCCGCTATGCTGGCCGAGATGGCCAGCGTGGGTGAAGAGCTCCGGGAAGCGGAAGTTCGCTTGCAAAAGATACAGGCCGCGTTGCAGCAGTTGCTGCTTCATGTTCCCAATCTTCCGCATGGCAGCGCACCCGAAGGCAAAAACGAATCCGATAATCAGGAGGTGCGCCGATGGGGTGTCCCTCGCACGTTTGATTTTGCAGTCAAGGATCATGTGAGTGTCGGAGAAGGTCTGGGATTGCTGGATTTCTCCACTGCGACCAAGCTCAGTGGCGCACGTTTCAGCATGATGACGGGTGGGCTCGCGCGACTCCACCGTGCCCTTGCCCAGTTCATGCTGGACTTGCATACGCAGGAGCATGGCTATACCGAGGCTTACGTGCCCTATCTGGTCAACGCCGAAAGCCTTCGAGGTACCGGGCAGCTACCGAAGTTCAAGGAGGATCTGTTCGAGATTCCGCGCAAAAGACCCGATCTGACCGGAACGTTATGCAGGGTCGAGCCCGATTTGCCGGATGCCGTGCATAATGAGGTTCAATACGAGCATCAGCAGGATGATCTGTTCCTCATCCCTACCGCAGAAGTTCCACTGACAAATGTGGTGCGCGACCAGATCGTCGCGCTCGAATCACTTCCCATCAGGCTGACCGCGCATACTCCATGCTTTCGTTCCGAGGCAGGAAGCTACGGCAGGGATACGCGCGGCATGATTCGGCAACACCAGTTTGATAAGGTCGAGCTGGTGCAGGTCGTCCACCCTGAAAAATCTTATGAAGCCTTGGAACAGCTGACCGGTCATGCCGAGACTATTCTCCAGAAGCTGGAATTGCCTTATCGCGTCATGTCGCTATGCACGGCTGACCTGGGCTTCGCTTCAGCCAAGACTTACGATATCGAAGTATGGTTGCCGGAGCAGAACCGCTATCGAGAGATTTCTTCATGCAGCAACTGCGAGGCGTTTCAGGCGCGGCGCATGCAGGCGCGCTTTCGCAATGAAAAGAGCAAACCTGAGCTGGTGCATACTCTGAATGGCTCGGGGCTCGCGGTAGGAAGAACACTGGTCGCCATCCTTGAAAACTTTCAGAACAGCGATGGCAGCGTGTCGATTCCCTCCGTATTGCAGGGTTATATGGGGGGGCTGGACAGGCTTGCACCAAACGGGAACTAAGGCTATCTAAAATCTATAACCACCTGAGGAGGGATTCGCACCATGCAGAATACAAGCGGCAGTGGCAGCATACAGGATGCAAAAGGTAGATCCGAACTGGAAGAGAACGTGCGCAATTCCATTGCAGCCGGAGGAAATGTTCAAGAAGAGGTACGGGATCTGACGGTGAAGGCGCTCAGCAAACAGAAGCGGGATACGGAATCCCTGCGTCACGTGATGACGTCCGTATTGAAGGGCGTGGATGAAGGAATGCAGCAAAAAATGCAGCAGACGTCTGCCTCCGGGCAAACAATAATGGAGCCCGTTCGCGAAGCCGTTTCTGGTCTGGATGCCGCCCTGGCGCACCTGGCAGCAACCTCGAAACTGGCTCTTGAGGAAGCGGCAGGTCGTGCCCAAAAGTTCTCCAATGAGGATCTCAGGCGCGTGCGAACGGATCTGGAAAGTATGGAAACTTTGTTTCTGGATACACTGGAGAGATCGGCGTCAGCCACTCAGGATCTGATACGCGAAACCTTGAGTGATCTCGCCACGCACGCGCGGCGCAACGGCACGGCTGTCGGGTCTCAGCTGAAAGATACGTTGACCGCTTTCAGTCAGCAAATGACCGCGGTCGGGCAAACTCAGCTTGAGGCGGGTGTTGAATTGACCCACGCCATCACAAATCTCATGCGTGAAGCTGCATCGGATGCGCTAGCCGGAATTGCCGAGCGAGTGAAACCGGAAGGCGGCAGGGGAAGCAAATAAACAGCGCCAGGAAGGATCAGCGGGCAATATCCGAATTCCCATGGATAACGATCGGGTTGCCCGCGCAGGAAAGCTGAAAGGCTTCAAGTGAGACAGTAGCTGTCATTTGCTGTGGCTCAAAGACTGCAGCCATCTTCATCGCAAGCGGGTCTTCCGGACGGGGCGGCTGGAACGCTCAAGGATTCATCGGTTTCTTCCGAAAGCAGAGCTCCAATAGAAAATCCCACCGTTAAATCGCTTACATGGCCGAACTTGTGAAAGCGAAGCCGGCCGTTCTTGTCGATCAGAATAAGGGTTGGGGTTCCCTGCATTTGATAGGTGCGCATAGTGAGGGGCACGCCTTGTGCCGCTCCTTCATATCTGTCGATCCCGATAGGGAATCGTAGCCGGTATTCATACGCAAATACCTCCAGCGCGTCCCGACCCATGACTTCATGATGCTCGAAGACCGTATGCAATCCGAGCACAGCCACCTTGCCGGGATCAAATTCCTGATAAACCCGTTGAGCCTGCGGAATACCGGCCTGTACGCAACCTGGGCAGAAAATCTGGAAAGTGTGCAGTACAACCACCTTGCCGCGTAGCGAAGCAAGCGTAATTGGCTGAGGCGTATTGAGCCATCCGGAGGTCTGTAACTCTGGAGCCATGTTCGCTTCGCTGCTTCCGCTGGTTTCTGTCATGATTTGTGCTCAACAATGAAAAACGAATGGAAGGCAGTTGGGCAAAGCCGGTTGAGTTTCAAGTCTCCCGGCGTCGCTCGACGCCTGACCCGACTGGTCACGAGACCAACCCGACTGCTCACGGGACCATTTTACTCCATTTTCCGAGCAGGCGCCGCGCGGCATACGTGATCTGTCCTGGCAGGGCCCGTCGAGCAACCAAACCGGGTTAGACGTGAGCTCTAGCAGAGACCGCAAATATCCTGTTCTGAAGCTGTGTCGTAGCCGTTCGCATACCCAGGTCAGATGCCGGCAGGCAGGGAAAACGGACGAAACAGTACACATGGACACATCCCGTTAAAGGGAACAAGAAAATATATGACAAATAATAAATTAAAGAAATCCTCGAGGAGATCGCCACAATTCCCTCAGGGTAAATCACCCTGATTAAAATAAGGATAAATAACGTTTTTTAGAATGTGGGCATTATTAATTCCGACTAACGTTTCATGTTTCTTTCTTGTACAGAAGGTTTGGCTGTGGTAGAATTTTTCCGTTTCAGTGGACAGGTGTATGGCAAGTCACTGAAGCGCATAATGAGAAATTTTGAGCGTCTGGGTGTTTCTTGAGGAAGGGGTTCCGAAAAAGCAGGATCATCGGATGAATACAAGCCTCGCCCTCATCCGGAAAAACTCGACTCATTATGATTCGGGCATAATCGCAAAAGCGTGGGCGGCGCGATGCTGAATGAGTATTTCCGCGAATTTGTTCGCGGGCATGAGTTTTCGTCTATTTTCTGTTTTTCTGATACTGCGCACGAAACCGGTGATGCGGGATCGGGAAATTTTTATTTCAGTTTCCAGTTCGGATGTGCATGCACTTATTCCCCCGTATTCCGGGAAGCACGGAGCAAAGCGCGAAGTTAAATCTGGCATGACACCGATAGAATAGCACAATTACCGACGTTCGCAACATGGCTATTTATATATGATTGAGCCGGTAATTGCCTTATTGGAAAGGCAGGTCACCGGCGAAACAATAGTCAACCAATGGTAAGGAAGTTGGAGTTATCGGCTCGTACTGAATCAGTAATCAAGTGGGGGAAAATATGAGCAGTAAAGCAGGATCGAGGATATTTGGGGTGATGATGTCGTTGTATTCCGTGCTGGGGATGGCGGCGGC
>CAYXQR010000024.1:0-16622 GCA_964466955.1 uncultured Nitrosospira sp. | reverse complement strand
TATCACACTCTCGTAATTTCTCTTCAGCTCGCATTGCCTTTGACTGAATTACACTTCCGGGGAATGACTGACTTTGCCCCTTGCGACCCGATGGTTGCCCGGATTCGCTCGCTGTCATAGCCCTTGTCTGCAATGATCCTTTCCACCTGCGGGAGTCTGGCAATCAGCTCCGGTGCCACCGTGCAGTCATTGACTTGCCCCCGGTGATTTCAAATTCAATCGGAAGACCATAGGCATCCACTGCCAGGTGAATCTTGCTGGTGTTGCCTGCCCGGCTTTTCCCGATTGCTTCATCCTCGCTACTGGCAGCCCCAGCGCTATGCTGATGTGCCTTGGCATAACTGCCATCGATAAAAGCCCACTCCAAGTCAGGTTCGACCAAGAGCCCCTTGAAAATCTCGATCCACTTGCCTGCGGCAGACCAGGCATTGAAGCGCTTGTAAATTCTGTTCCTTCGTGTCATAGGAAAAACGTCAAAAAAGCCGCCAGTTATTTGATGGGGAAAATAAGATTATAAATGACGAATCCATTGCAGCTGTTTCCCATTTCCCTATCAAAGGATAGGCATGCCCAAAACCAGCGCCGGCATCCTTCTCTATCGCAAGCGCGCCGGATGCCTTGAAGTGCTGCTCGTTCATCCAGGCGGACCTTTCTGGGCAAGGAAAGACTTCGGGTCATGGTCCATCGTAAAAGGGGAATATGAAGAAGGCGAAGCCCCTCTTCCTGCAGCGCAGAGGGAGTTCTTTGAGGAAACCGGGCATCGGCCAACCGGACCTTTTTTGCCGCTGACCCCGCGCAAGCAACCAAGCAAAAAGCGGGTGGAGGCATGGGCCGCCGCGAGCGACTGGGACTCATCCGCACTGGTTTCCAATACGTTCAAACTGGAATGGCCCAAGGGATCGGGGCAAATGCGGGAGTTTTCGGAAGTCGATCGCGCACAGTGGTTCGGTATCATGGAAGCGATGGATCGCATTCTTCCTGGCCAGCGCGGGTTCCTTGAGGAACTGCGGGAGAAATTGAGACCCTGATTTCTCCTGCCTGCCATAGGCTCCTGCCGATCCTTTTTCTTTCAACGTGAGTTCCTTGCTGCATCCTGGCTTCCGCAATTCCCTCCCGAGGGACGCGGACGCGCTCATCATCTGCCGTATATCCCCTTTCTTTCCGCCCTTCGATGGGCGAATTTGTATAGCTCCTTGGTGCCACGCGATAGGCCTATTATCAAATTGTTTTTTTCGCGGGAAGATGCGGTTGGTATCAATGGGCAATTCCCGAACTGCAAAGGACTTGTCCGTACATACCGATATTCATGAAGCGTACATTTTCCATGGAGAAAAAAAATGAACGTGCAACTGAAATTACTTGTGGCTGCTTTAGCCTTTGGAGGGTCGGTTTCGGCAGCGTCCGCAGCCGGTGTCATTACTAGCGTAACCATAGAAGGGGGCGGCGGGGGAGCCTTTGAGATCGAAGGTCTTTCCGATGATTCAAGGGCACTGGATCTGTCCAAGACCTTCAATAACCTGGATCCCATAATTTTGACCTTTACGGTTGCTCACGGTCAGGGCCCGGGCAATCCCTATGTGTTCACTGAATCCATTACCAATAACACGGGTTTCAACTGGCTTGATTATCACTTTACGATTACGGAACCCACAACTGGCGGACAGGGAGTCGTCTTTACCCGCTCTAATAACTCGACGCTCTCCGGCTTTACGCTGGATTCCTCCAGCGGTCCTCGCAGTCTTGATTTCACTGGCGGACTGGCGCATGAGGGGGTCGCTACCGCGAGCTTTTTCCTGAGCCCGTTCGATCCTGGCGCGGGAAACACCGCCACCTTTACGCTGACGCAGGTTGCCACCATTCCGGAACCGGAAACGTACGCAATGCTGCTGGCGGGGCTGGGCTTGATGGGATTCATGGTCAGGCGCAGGAGCGGCAACGAAAACAGCTGATCGTATTGTTTTCGACGCAGCGGTTTTCAGAATCCCGCCACACAGCGGGATTCTTTTTGTGACGGGGCGGTTCAGCAGAAGCAGGAAAAATGCAAAGCGTGAGTACAAGGGGTCGAATCTGACCCCGTGCCTGCACCGCGACAAGCTGAAGCTGAATCCAATCGGGAGCTCTGCGTCAAGCAGAGGCTTGATTTCGTGAGTACGGATGCAAGAAGAGGCGGCGGAACATGGAGCAAGGCTAAGCTTCAGCCCCGCTGGTCAAGGCTCTGCATCACCTTTGTTGCTGCCTGCATCCGATTGGCGACTTTAAGCGTCTTGAAGACGTGCCGCAGGTGGTTTTTTACCGTAAATACGCTGATATCCAGAATGCTGGCAATCTCAATGTTCGTTTTGCCCATCTTGACCCAGCTCATGATTTCTATTTCCCGCTTGCTCAAGTTCCAGTAGGCGTTCTCGTCATTCTCGTTAAATTGAACCGCTTGCGAAAGCGTGCTGGCCTGAGAGCGAACAAGAGGTGTAATCCGGCAGAAAGTGGTGTCGAGGTATGGCAGCAGAACGTGCATTTCGCCAATGGATTCATGGAGCTTTCTTCCCGCGCTGAACAGAATGTAAAGGCAGTCATGATTTGACCGCTCGTTGGTAAGGCCATGCACCAGCGCAGATTTCATGGACTGCAATGCCTCGTCCAGGGGGCATTCCAGTTCTCCCCTGTTCAGCAGAAACCCCTTATCGCCCACGCCTACCGTATAGGGAATCTTCCCGAGTTCCACCCAATGGTTGAACCACCTGTGGAGCAGCGGCAAAAGCGTATCGGGACTGGAATATTCGGTTCTGACTCCGGGCAGTGCCGAAACTATGTCGTAGGATATCTTGCTGGCTTTGAAGTCCCCCCATACGGCAATCAGGATATCGTGCGGCAGAAAATGCTGCAGTTCCCCTTGCAGCCACGACAGCAATTCATTATGCCTGCGTATGCTGTTTCCTTCTGTAATGATGCGGTAGTAACGATCGAGATGCTCGGCAGATAAAGTGTGGAGTTCATCCATAGGTATGTCATGCATTCTATCTGCTGCCTGGTAACTTTGAGTTCCTTCTTCGGGACTCGAATCCAGGCAGCCGAATTTACGACAGACTCTGTTCTGTTCCAGAACATGGGGGAGCCTGACCATATGGATTAGAGCAATTTTTATGCCATATTTGTATGAAAAAAAAGGCTTATATTATCAGCCGATTAGTGGGACAAAAGAATTTCACGTGCGTGCGGATGTCAAAAATTACGACAGGGTGAATTTTTCGTGATCACTTTCGAGGCAGAAAGGCGACAAGACAAGGGTTGGAAGACAAGGCAATCTGGCGAGGCCTTGGAAATTACGGCCTGTAAACGGAGTATTATTGGGCCGCATTGAAGAACGTGCCTGCGGGGGGATATTTTTTCTCATAACAGAAACTCTTCTTGCCGATGGTATTCAAACGCATGAAATACTATAATCACGCAATTTTAAAAATCGGACCAGGATAAATAACCTTGTCTACCATGCAGTTATTTGCTTTCGGTATCAATCATCAGACCGCGCCGGTGGATGTGCGCGAGCAGGTATCTTTTCCGGAAGACGCCATGGAACATGCGTTGCATGATCTGGTGGGACATCGTCCCGTGAGGGAAGCCGCCATCGTGTCCACCTGCAACCGGACTGAAGTCTATTGCAGCACTGAAAAGCCGGAAGAAGCAATGCACTGGCTGGCAGACTTTCATCACCTGCCTACTCGGGATCTGGAGCCGTATCTCTACAAGCTACCGCGTGAAAAAGCGGTAAAGCATGCTTTTCGCGTCGCCAGCGGACTGGATTCCATGGTGCTGGGTGAGCCCCAAATCCTCGGTCAGTTGAAGGACGCGGTCAAGTCGGCGGAGCATGCCGGTACCCTGGGCATGTTGCTGCACAAACTTTTCCAGCGCACATTTTCTGTTGCAAAGGAGGTCCGCAGCTCAACGGAAATCGGCGCCAATTCGGTTTCCATGGCGGCGGCGGCGGCGCGTCTGGCGGAGCGGATTTTTGGGGATATCGGCGAGCAGCGTGTGCTGTTCATTGGCGCAGGCGAAATGATCGAGTTGTGCGCCAGCCATTTTACCGCCCGCCATCCAAAACGGGTGACGGTTGCCAATCGCACGGCGGAACGCGCCCAGATTCTGGCGCACCGGTTCAATGCCCAGGTCATCACGCTCAATGAATTACCCGACCAATTGCCCTTGCACGATATCGTGGTGACATGCACCGCAAGCACTCTTCCCATACTCGGCAAAGGCATGCTGGAGAGCGCTATCAAGATGCGCAAGCACCGTCCGATTTTCATGGTCGATCTCGCTGTGCCGCGGGATGTTGAACCTGAAGTGGCGGAACTGGATGATGTCTTTCTCTATTCCGTGGATGATCTCGAAGACATCGTCAAGGAAGGGCTGGATTCGCGCCAAGGCGCTGTTGCTCAGGCTGAGGCAATCATCGACTCCAATGTGATCAACTTCATGCACTGGCTGGAATCGCGTCAGGTCGTGCCCACCATAAGAGCCTTGCGCGATCAGGCAGAGCGATACCGGCGTCACGAACTGGAGCGTGCCAGCAAGCTTCTGGCCAAGGGTGGAGATCCGCAAAAAATCCTGGAATCCCTGAGTAATGGGCTCACCAACAAATTCCTGCATCTGCCCTCCTATGCTCTCAACCACGCAGCAACCGAAGAGCGGGATGATCTGGTCGAACTGATCAGTCGCTTGTACCACCTCCACCATCCGGAATGAACAGGAGCATCGCGGCCAAGCTCACGCAGCTTTGCGTGCGCCTGGAGGAGTTGAATCTTGCCTTGAGCAGCGAGAGCGCGACAGTCGATCTCGACAATTATCGCAAGCTTACGCGCGAGCGGGCCGAGATTGCGCCTGTGGTAGAGCTTTATAACGCCTACCTGCAAAGCGAGCGCGATATTCAGACCGCGCAGGAAATGGCGTCAGATACGGAGTTGCGCGAGTTCGCCGATGCTGAAATTCGCGATGCGAGAGAAAAGCTTGCCCGCTATGGCACCGAACTGCAGAAACAATTGCTGCCCAAGGATCCCAGCGATGAGCGCAACATCTTCCTGGAGATACGCGCCGGGACGGGGGGGGACGAGTCCGCCCTGTTTGCCGGCGACCTGTTCCGCATGTATGCACGTTTTGCCGAACGCCAGCGCTGGCAGGTTGAGGTCATTTCCCAAAGCCCATCCGAGGCGGGCGGGTATAAGGAGATCATTGCCAAGATATCGGGGAGCGGCGCCTACTCCAAGTTGAAGTTCGAGTCCGGAGGTCATCGGGTCCAGCGCGTTCCCGTCACCGAGACGCAGGGACGTATCCATACTTCTGCCTGTACCGTTGCAGTCATGCCCGAAGCCGACGAAATCATGGATGTGGTCCTTAACCCGGCAGAACTGAGGATCGATACGTTTCGCGCATCCGGCGCTGGTGGTCAACACATCAACAAAACAGATTCCGCGGTACGTATCACCCATCTGCCCACCGGTATCGTGGTGGAGTGCCAGGATGGGCGCTCTCAACATAAAAACAAGGCTCAGGCCATGAGTGTGCTTGCGGCGCGCATCCGCGACAAGCAGATGCAGGAGCAGCAGAGCAAGCAGGCTGCCACACGCAAATCCCTGGTTGGCAGTGGCGATCGCTCGGGGCGCATACGTACCTACAATTTTCCGCAAGGCCGGATTACCGACCATCGCATCAACCTGACGCTGTACAAGATCGAGCAGATCATGGACGGGGATTTGGGCGATCTCTGCTCAGCCCTGATGTCCGAGCATCAGGCGGAGCAACTGGCCGCGATGGGGGAGTAACAGGCATTCTTCAATGCCTGCACAGCGTGTAACCATCGGGCAGATGCTCGACCAGGCGCGACGGGACATCGGCGATATCGATGCCCGGATGCTGTTGCAGCATGTGCTGGATGTCAATCACGCCTGGCTGATTGCCCATTCCGGGCAGGAACTCGCGCCGCACCAGGTTCGATTTTTTCTTGAACTGACCTTGCGGAGAGTTCACGGAGAACCGGTTGCCTACCTCACGGGGGTGCGAGAATTTTACGGTCTGCCGTTTTTCGTTACGCCCGAGGTACTCATTCCCCGTCCCGAAACCGAATTGCTGGTAGACCTTGCACTGGCGCACATCGCATCCGATATTCCCTGCCAGATCCTAGATCTGGGGACCGGCAGTGGCGTGGTTGGGCTCAGCATAGCCAAACATCGCCCGTTGGCGGCTGTCACCCTCGTGGATATTTCCGCCGATGCGCTTGCCATCGCAAAAAAAAATGCCAGGCAGCTCAATGTAAGCGTGCGTCTGCTTGAGGGAGACTGGTTCGCCGGCGTTAGCGGCGAAAAGTTCGATATCGTGATGTCCAACCCCCCCTATGTCGCCGAGGAAGATCCTCATCTTGCTCAGGGCGATTTGCGCTTCGAGCCTCGTCTTGCTCTGGCGGCCGCTGATCGTGGTCTGGCCTGCATTCAATCCATTGTCGCAGCCGCTCCTGCCCATCTGAACGCGGGAGGCGCACTGTTGCTGGAACACGGCTATGATCAGGCGGAATCATGCAGGCGGCTCCTGGCGGAATCGAAGTTCGACGGTATTTTTTCCAGCCCGGATCTGGCAGGCATCATGCGGGTAAGTGGCGGATGGCTTGGAAGTCCAGTGTAAGAAGCTGCTAGAATAGAAGTTAAAGCGCGGCGATCTGGAAACACACATTTTTTGCCGGGTTGTTTTCGGGCATACCAGGATAAATAATCAAATATGACGCAGAAGGAGCAGACATGGACACGCAGGAAAAGATCAGACAACAGGTAACCACTCATCCCCTCGTACTTTACATGAAGGGCTCTCCCGCAGCTCCTCAATGCGGTTTTTCAGCTCATGCGGTAAAGGTGCTTAATGCGTGCGGCGTCGATACCCCCTTTACCGTGGACGTGCTTTCTGAACCTGAGATCAGGCAGGGAATAAAGGATTACTCGAGCTGGCCGACCATTCCCCAACTTTATGTCAACGGGGAATTTGTCGGCGGCTCGGATATCATGACCGAGATGTATCAGAATGGAGAACTGCAAAAACTTCTTGGCAAGTAACGAAATCAGCTCATTACTTGACCGGAACAGAGGATATGAGGTCCAGCGATGCGTGCGTGGCTGACCGCTGATTTTGTATCTTGTTTCCCATATCGATCCCGGATCTGAACAGGTCAGTACTGGGCCATTGCGGTTGCGATTGCCCAGTAACGCACGGATTTTCCGATCGCCATGAACAGCATGACCAGAAGCCAGTTGATGCGCAGCCAGCCGGCAGCAACACATAGCAGATCACCAATGAGGGGTACCCACGCCAGCAACAGGATTGGGCTGCCGTGATTGCGAACCCATTGCAGACTGCGCATGTTTCCGCCGGATCTCTTCAGCAGCGTTTTCTCGTCGGGTATGAACAGGCCGATGGCATAGGAACTCATCCCCCCCAGGGTATTGCCTACTGAAGCGTAGGCAAGTGCTGGCCAGTAAAGGTCGGGATAGGCAGTCAGGACGGCAAACAATACCGCTTCCGAGCCGCCAGGGAGTAAAGTGGCAGCAAGGAAGCTGCTGGTAAACAGCATCAGCAGGCTCGATTGCTCATCCATGGCATTCTTCCGAAAAAAACAAACCCCGCAGTTTAGCTCACACTCGGCAGTGACGGGCGTTTGCGATACTCGATTCGATCCGTTCGCAGTGTGCGATGCAAAATTTGACTTGGCGGCGTTATTTGTAGATGATATGCCGACCGATTACCCATCTCCCCTCAAAGAGGAAAAACATGACCACCAGCCTGTCTTTAAAAGAAAAGATCGATTCCATCATTGCCGCCAGGCACCTGCTCAAGCACCCTTTTTACGTGGCCTGGACCGAAGGAAAGCTGACCAGGGAACAGTTGCGTGGCTACGCTGAGCAGTATTTTCACAATGTGCTGGCCGAACCGACTTATTTGAGCGCCGTGCATTTCAACACACCGCATTTTCATACGGAAGCGGGAAGCGGAGACATCAGCGTGCGCCAGGAAGTGCTCAAGAACCTGATCAGCGAAGAGCATGGCGAGAAAAATCATCCAGCCCTCTGGAAGAATTTTGCCCTGGCTCTGGGGTCAAGCGAGCGCGATCTTGCCGGCGCGTCTGCTCTGCCGGATACCGCGAGGCTGGTGGCGACGTTTCGCGACATTTGTCTGAATGAACCATTCTATGCCGGTCTTGCCGCGTTGCATGCGTTTGAATCCCAAGTGCCGTCCATCGCGGCGGTAAAAATCGAGGGGCTGGAAAAATTTTATGGAATGACCGATCCCGCGAGTTACGAATTCTTCACCGTGCACGAGGAAGCCGACGTCTACCACTCGCAGGCGGAATGGGCGCTGATCGAGCGATTCGCTGATACGCCGGAGAAGCAGGCTGAAGTACTGGCCGCCACAGCGCGCGCCTGCGATGCGTTATGGAGCTTCCTGGATGGCGTCTACGCGAATTATTGCACCGGACTTGCCTGCAGGGAAGAGGCTGTTACCTTGCATTAACTTTCGTGCATCCGGCGGGCGTGTTGCCCGCCGAACCTTCCCTTCCGTTCTTTCTCGCGCTTCTTCCCGCTGCCCGGCAACGGATCAGCGTCATTCGAGCGGCACAATTCCATCCAGTGTCGCAAAACACGTATTTCTCGCGGTCGCCAGGAAATCCTTCAAGTAGGGCCTGCTCGCTGTCTGCTCCAGCGTCGAGACGTAAAGATTGCTCCACAGCCCATGCGTACCGATGCGCCTGGAGATGACATAGTCGTGATCGACATAATTTTTGATACCCCAGCTGGGCAGCGCCGCGATGCCGCGCCGGCTGGCTACCAGCTGTAGAATGGCAACCGTCAGTTCCGTCGTGCGCCGCGGCGGGTGGATGCCGGCAGGCTTCAGCACATTGAGGATGAGGTCGATACGATCTTCCGGCACCGGATAGGTGATGAGCGTTTCGTCGGCAAAATCCGACGGATGCAGTATACGTTTGCGCCGCAAGGAATGCTCGGGTGCCAGCACCGCAAGAATCTCGAAACGGAACAGGGGGTGATGCACGATGCTCCGCCTGTGTGTGCGTTCCGATCCGATCACCACGTCCGCCCCGCCCTCCTCCAGCAGCTTGACTGGATCGCTGTGGAATCCGGAAACCAGATCCAGTTCCACGCCGGGCCAGTGCTGACGGAAAGCATCCATGAGCGGCATCAGCCAATCGAAACAGGTATGGCATTCCAGCCCGATGCGCAAGCTGCCTGTGCCTTGCTGCGACATTTTTGCAAGATCGCGTTCGGCGGCCTGGATTTCCTGCAGCACTTTTCCGGCCAAAATGACCAGATGCTTTCCGGCATCGGTAAGTTCCACGGTCTGCCCGCGGCGCTGCACCATGGGCAAGCCATAATGGTTCTGCAGCGTCTTGAGCTGATGCGACAGAGCGGACTGCGTGAGATGAACTCGCCTGGCGGCAAGGGACACGCTGCCCGTCTCCTGCAACGCAGCGAGGGTGCGAAGATGACGCAATTCAAGTATGGACAGATTTGACATGACTCATATATGAATTCAATTCAATTAATATAAATAAGATTTCATTTGATTCATGAGCGAGTGTGCCACACAATCGTTTCATTGCAAACAGTCGATGAACGGAGCAGAAAATGGCACTGACACATAATCTCGGTTTTCCGCGCATTGGTGCGCGCAGGGAATTGAAACAGGCGCTCGAAGCGTACTGGCGCGGCGACATCGATGCCCCGCAACTGGAAACTGCGGCGGCGGAACTCCGGAAGCGGCACTGGCTTTTGCAGCGTGACCAAGGTATCGATCTTGTTCCAGCTGGCGACTTTGCGCTGTATGACCAGATGCTGAACATGACAGCCCTGCTGGGCGCGATACCCGCGCGTTTCAATGCGGGGAATGACGAAATCGGACTGGATCTGTACTTCGGGATGGCACGTGGAACCGCCAGTCAGCCCGCCATGGAAATGACCAAATGGTTCGATACCAACTACCACTACATTGTCCCTGAATTCGATACGAGCACTGCCTTCCGTATTGGCTCCACACGGCTCCTGGAAGAAGTGGCTGAAGCGGTCGCGCTTGGAATTTCGCCAAAAGTGGTGTTGATCGGTCCGCTGACCTATTTGTATCTTGGCAAGGAAACCGCTCCAAATTTCGACCGGCTGAGTCTCCTGCCCGAGCTCATGCCGGTATATCGCGAAATTCTCGCTCGGCTTGCATCCATGGGCGTGCAATGGGTACAGGTCGATGAGCCGTTCCTGGTTTTCGATCCGGACGCTGCCTGGCTAAGGGGCCTGGAGCAGGCGTACGACGCATTACGGGCAGGGGAGGCGCCGCTGCCAAAATTGGTGCTGGCGACCTACTTCGAAGCAGTCGATAATCATGCCGCACGCCTGAAAAACCTGCCCGTCGACGGCCTGCATATCGATTTGTGCCGTGCCCCACATCAGCTTGAGGGGTTTCTCGATAAATATCCGGCTGACAAAGTGCTGTCACTCGGTATCATCGACGGTCGTAACGTATGGCGGGCGGACCTGGCACAGGTATTCTCCGTCCTCTCGAATGCGCAGTCGGTCCTGGGCGAACGCTTGTGGATTGCACCCAGTTGTTCGCTTCTGCATTGCCCTGTTGATCTCGATCTGGAAACAAGGGTGGAGGACGAGATCAAGAACTGGCTGGCCTTCTCGGTGCAGAAACTGGACGAAATCGGAACGCTCGGTGAAGGGTTGAATCACGGGGAAGATGCGATACGTGAGAAGCTGGATGCCTCCGCCAGAGCGCAGCAGCAGCGTTCGGAATCGTCCCGCATACATAATCCCGTGGTACAGGAACGGCTCAGGCAACTCGCGCCAAACGACAGCACCCGCGCCAGCCCTTTTCCGACAAGGCAGGCGGCACAGCGCCAACGGTTTCGCCTTCCTCCCTTGCCTACCACCACCATAGGCTCATTTCCGCAGACAAGGGAAATTCGCAAGGCTCGCGCCGCTTTCCGGAAAGGCGAACTCGGCAATTTGCAGTATCTGGAAGCGATGCGCAACGAGATACGGCATGCAATAAGGAAGCAGGAAGAAATCGGACTGGATGTACTCGTCCACGGCGAAGCCGAGCGTAACGATATGGTGGAGTATTTTGGCGAACAGTTATGGGGTTACGCATTCACCGAAAACGGATGGGTGCAAAGCTATGGATCGCGCTGCGTCAAGCCACCGATTTTGTACGGGGACATTTATCGTCCCGAGCCAATGACGATGGACTGGATCCAGTATGCTCAAAGCCAGACGAAAAAGCCTGTCAAAGGCATGCTGACCGGTCCGGTGACCATGCTGATGTGGTCATTCGTACGGAATGACCAGCCCCGATCAGTTACTGCCTTGCAGCTTGCACTTGCCATCCGTGACGAGGTTGTCGATCTGGAACGGGCAGGAACAGGGATCATTCAGATCGACGAACCGGCTTTTCGAGAGGGGTTGCCGCTCAAGAAACGCGACTGGAACGACTACCTTAATTGGGCGGCAGAGGCATTCCGGGTCGCCAGCTCAGGTGTGCGGGACGATACCCAGATCCATACTCATATGTGCTACTCGGAATTCAACGATATCCTGCCCGCCATCGCCGCCATGGATGCGGATGTGATCACGATCGAAACCTCGCGTTCACGCATGGAGCTGCTCGAAGGCTTCGGCCAGTTCAGATATCCAAACGAAATAGGGCCCGGCGTCTACGATATTCATTCGCCGCGCGTTCCCGATACACGGGAGATGCTGGAGTTGCTGGACAAGGCCTGCCGGGTGATCGACCCGAGCCAGCTATGGATCAATCCCGACTGTGGCCTGAAAACCCGCGGCTGGCCAGAAGTCGTTACAGCCTTGAAGCAGATGGTTGAAGCCGCGCGTGAAGTGCGCGGCCGCCTGAAAACAAAGACGAACGCCGCTGACGCAATGGCATGAACAGGCCCTGCTAAAGCGTCCGCATGGCACGCGAACGTGCACATTTTCATGGCGAGCAACGGGTAACGGGATAGACGGGCAGTACGGGTGATCCGCCTTATTCCTCGACTCTCTCGGAGATGCTTCCATCGGTCTGGAGCATATCGATTAATCGCGTTTGCAGTTGGATGACCGTTTTCGATTCGTTCAGCGCATCGCCTGTCACCAGGAAGGTATCTTCCGCCCGTTCCCCAAGCGTATTGATTCTGGCGCTGTGTACGTTTATGCCAAATGCGACAAGCACCTGCGCAATGCGAGAAAGTAATCCAGGCTGGTCACCTGCGACAATGGACAAGACCTGATAGACGCCTTTTTCGTCGGGCTGGATCATGGCGGCCGGCCGAATGGGAAAATGCCTGAGATGACGGCTCAAGCGGCCCTTGACAGGGAACTGCAATGGAGCCGGCTGCGCCAGTAGCAGCCCCAGTTCCTTTTCAATGAACCTGACCGCGTCTTGATGATGCTGCGCTGTGTTGAGCGGGTCGAGCACGAGGAAACTGTCGAGCGCATAGCCGTGACGGGTTGTATGGATTCTTGCTTCTACGATGTTGTAGTCGATGCGGTCGAAGAACCCGCAAATCCGGGCAAACAGATCACTTTTATCCGTAGTGTAAACAAGCACTTCAATCCCCGTCGCGACTGGCGAGGGACGCGCCTTTACAATCGGCGCTGAAGAGGATCCTTGATGACTCAGCTGGCTGATATGCCAGGCAATCTCCTGGGGCTCGTGCATCAGCAGATAGGCGGGATCAAGCGCAGCCCAGAACTGTTCGCAGGCTGCGGGGGAAATGGGGCTGGATTCCAGCAGTTCCAGAATCTTGCTCCTGCGGTTTTTCAGCACCCTGTCCGCATATGCCGGCTCACCTGACAAGTGGCGCCGAGTGGCACGAAACAGGTCTTCCAGCAGCTTGCCTTTCCACGCATTCCATACCTTGGGGCTGGTGCCGCGTATATCCGCGACGGTCAGCAGATAAAGTGCGACAAGACGGCGCTCGTTTTCCATCCGCGCAGCAAAGGCCGCAATCACGTCCGGATCGGATATATCCCTCTTCTGCGCGGTTGCCGACATCAATAAATGATTTTCCACCAGCCACGCTACAAGCGCGGCGTCTTCCGGCGGCATGTCATGCTGGATGCAGAAGCGGCGCGCAACTGCCTCACCGAGTTTCGAATGATCGCCCTGCCTGCCTTTCGCGATATCGTGAAACAGTCCAGCCAGGTAAAGCACTTCCGGTCGTTCAAACTCGCGAACGAGGCGGCTGCATAGCGGGTACTCATAAGTGAAATCCGGTGCCAGAAAACGACGCAGATTACGCACTACCATCAGGATGTGCTCATCCACGGTATAGACGTGGAACAGATCGTGCTGCATCTGTCCGACGATGTGCCCGAAGGCCGGGATATATCTTCCAAGAATGCCGAAGCGATTCAGCAATCGCAGTTCGCGCGTAAGCCCCCGCGGCTGGCGCAGGATTTCCATGAACAGCGCCCGATTGGATGGATTACGGCGGAATGCCGCATTGATCAGCGGGGCTGCCCGCCACATTGCGCGCAGGGTCGCAGCGCTTCGCTCCCGCAAGCCGGGGTGCTGCTGCAGCAGCAGGACGCTTTCCAGGATCGCGCCTGGGTACAACTGGAAAACATTCTCATCGCGCGCTTCCAGCAATTCGCCGCGCCGCTGGAAGCGCTCATTGAGAATGTGTGCGGGAACGCCCGTCTCCGGAAACATCTTTGCTCGCAGCGTCAGCAACAGGATCGTATTGATCTGGGTGACCGCTCTTGCCGCCCGGTAATAGCGTTGCATCAATATCTCGCTCGCGCGGCGCGGCGGGCGATCACAGATGCCGAGCTCCCTGGCGAGGGGGGCCTGATAATCAAACAGCAGGCGGTCTTCGTGCCTGCTCGCCAGATAATGGAGCCGGATGCGGACGCCTTGCAGGACAGCCAGCTGACGTTGTGCCAGGCGGGCTTCTCGACGAGTGATCAGTCCTGCTTGCGCAAGGTCTGTCCAGGAACGCCCCACCCCGGTAGCGCGGCTGATCCACATGATGTTCTGCAGATCTCGCAGTCCGCCAGGGCCTTCTTTTATATTGGGCTCAAGTTTGTAGGGAGCATCCTGATAGCGTCCATGGCGATGGCGCTGCTCATGCTGTTTGTCAGCAAAAAACTTGCGCGGCACAAGTCCTTTTTGCATCGCATTCGCAAATTCATTGAACAGCCGTCGTTTGCCAGTGAGCAAGCGGGCTTCCAGCAGGCTTGTCTGCACAGTGATATCACTTGCCGCTTCTTCAATGCATTCCCTAATCGTACGAATGCTGTGACCGATGTCAAGTCCGAGATCCCATAGTGATCTGACCCATCGTTCCAGCCGAGGCGTGATATTGCATTCCATCGTGTCGGCACGCACTTTATCCTCTGCGACCAGTACAAGCAGATCGATATCGGAATGCGGGAATAGCTCGCGCCGGCCATAGCCGCCGACCGCCACCAGAACGACGGAATCTGGCATCCCGGTATCGCGCCAGATGTGCCTGAGTACATCGTCGACCAGCCGGCTGTGGTTTCGGAGCAGTGCGGCGGCATCGTTGCTGTGGTAATAATGTTGACGCAACCGCTCGCGACCCTCAAGCAACGTTTTTCTCATGCCTTCCGTACTGATACGTTCCTGCAGTTCCCGTGCACAGGGCCGCGACATGATGAAGGTCAGGAGTGGAAATGCGGTTTCGGTGGTGCGCCGGCAGATAGCGTCAGGATCTCGTATCCCGTTTCCGTAACCAGCACGGTGTGTTCCCACTGGGCTGAAAGGCTGTGATCCTTGGTAACGATGGTCCAGCCGTCGGCCAATTGCCGAATGGCCGCTTTACCCGCGTTGATCATCGGTTCCACAGTGAAAGTCATCCCCGCTTTGAGTTCCAGTCCGGTTCCGGCCCGTCCGTAGTGAAGCACCTGCGGGTCCTCATGGAACTTGGCGCCGATTCCGTGGCCGCAGAATTCCCTTACCACGCTATACCCACAACCCTCCGCGTGACGCTGGATGGCATGACCGATATCACCGAGATGCTTCCCTGGCCTGATTTCATCAATACCGCGCCACATCGCTTCATAAGTTGCTTCGCAGAGGCGCCGTGCCTGGATTCCGGGCTCTCCGATGAAAAACATGCGGCTGGTATCGCCGTGATAGCCGTTCTTGATGACTGTAATATCAATATTAACGATATCGCCTGATTTCAGCTTTTTCAGGCCGGGTACGCCGTGGCAGATCTGATGATTGACGGATGTGCAAATGGATTTGGGATAAGGGGAATAACCTGGGGGCGCATAATTCAGGGGTGCCGGAATGGTATCCTGCACATTCACCATATAGTCATGGCACAGTTTGTCGAGCTCATCGGTGGTAACACCGGGTTTGACGAAGGGCGTGATGTAATCGAGGACTTCCGAGGCAAGCCTGCCGGCAACACGCATCTTCTCTATTTCATCCTGAGACTTGAGCGATACTGTCATAATGATTCCGGATCTTGAAAAAGTGTCTGAGAAACAATATATCAATAGAGAGATAGCGGTTCGGATTCGCCCCCAGTGCTATGCGGAAAGCACGAAGGGGGATGCGAACGCGCGCGCTTTGCGCCTCGACAGGGATTTGTCGCGCCAGCTTGCGGACAGGCGATTCATGAGCCAGCGGAAGGGTCGTTTCCAGCGTCTGGTTCTTCGTTCCTTCCGGGCTCGCATTCAGCAGTTTCAAGCATACTTGCAGGAAACTCCTGTCTCAGCTTCTCCATTTTTGCCTTGACGCTTTCCGATGGGGCCTTTGCGACGAACTTGATCTGTGCAAGATTGCGGGCGCCGATCACTGCCGTTCTGACGCCCTTGCTCCTGAGCGAGGCCAGAAATGCCCGGGCATCCTCAATTTTCTCGAAAAATCCCAGCGAGATCGCATTGTTCCATTTTCCGTTTTCCTGAACCGGACTGTAATCAGTAATCCCGAGCCTTTTGAGCTCTCCCATTTTCCGTTCGACATGCTGCCTGTTGCTGAGGGGAGGAAAGTATACCCAGTAGAACGGTGCCATTCCTGTCTCCTGCCGGATCAGATCACGGTCCAGGTTATGAAAGGAGATTGCGACCTGGATTTTTTCCAGATCAGCATCAACGAAGGTACCCCATTCCAGGCAGGTTACCGATCGGGGAGGAGTTGGCAGGAGCTTGATTTTTTCCGGATGAAGTTCCGAAATTGTACCTGCAGCAGCATCTTCGTCTGGTTTAATCTGAATATAGATCGCTAATGCGAAATTGATAAACAGCAGTAAAAAAAACAGGATCCTCATTTTTGGCACTTCTCATGCTTGCGAAACAGAATTTCCCCCGGTTTCTCTTCTCTCAGGAAGCGAACCGAAATCCGGGGCGCTTTTTATTTTCCTCACCTTCGCGAGACTATCTCTTTATATACCCTATTGTCGAGTTGCAGTTTGTTTCTGTAACGTCGAGCATGGGAGCGCGCTTTTTCCCATGCTGCATTTAACGGAACGGGCCCATGGGATCTACGTAAAAAGGGAGGGTTTATTTGTCTGGTGAATCCATCGTATCCATTGTATAGATTTTCAGCGGAGT